>NZ_JBVJCD010000031.1:60942-73242 GCF_055588985.1 Streptomyces sp. NPDC041970 | reverse complement strand
CCACGACTCCCTCGCTCCCCCCCCCCCCCCCCCCCCCCCCCCCCCCCCCCCCCCCCCCCCCCCCCCCCCCCCCCCCCCCCCCCCCCCCCCCCCCCCCCGCTTCCGCGGAACGGAGCGGTCAGGCCCTCAGCGGGCCATCTCCTCCTTCAGCGCCTGGACGAACGCGTCGACGTCGTCCTCGCCGGTGTCGAAGGAGCACATCCAGCGCACCTCCCCTGCCGCCTCGTCCCAGAAGTAGAAGCGGAAGCGCTGCTGGAGCCGTCGGCTCACCGCGTGCGGCAGCCGGGCGAAGACGGCGTTGGCCTGGACGGGGTGCAGGATCTCCACTCCGTCGACCGCCCGGACCCCCTCGGCGAGCCGCCGGGCCATGGCGTTGGCGTGCCGGGCGTTGCGCAGCCACAGGTCGCGGGCGAGCAGCGCCTCCAGTTGGACGGAGACGAAGCGCATCTTGGAGGCGAGCTGCATGGACAGCTTGCGCAGGTGCTTCATCGCCCGGACCGCGTCGGGGTTCAGCACGACGACGGCCTCGCCGAACAGGGCGCCGTTCTTCGTGCCGCCGAAGGACAGCACGTCGACGCCGACCGTGTTGGTGAACGTCCGCATCGGCACGTCCAGGGACGCCGCCGCGTTGGCTATCCGGGCCCCGTCGAGGTGCACCTTCATGCCGCGCTCGTGGGCGTGTGCGCAGACGGCGCGGATCTCGTCGGGGGTGTAGACGGTGCCCAGCTCGGTGTTCTGGGCGATCGAGACGACCTGCGGCATGGCGCGGTGCTCGTCGTCCCAGCCGTACGCCTGCCGGTCGATCAGCTCGGGGGTGAGCTTGCCGTCCGGGGTGGGCACGGTGAGGAGCTTGAGGCCGCCCATCCGCTCGGGCGCGCCGCCCTCGTCGACGTTGATGTGCGCGGACTCGGCGCAGATGACCGCGCCCCAGCGGTCGGTGAGCGCCTGGAGGGCGAGCACGTTGGCGCCGGTGCCGTTGAAGACCGGGAAGGCCTCGGCGGTGGGGCCGAAGTGGCTGTGCATGACGCGCTGGAGGTGGCCGGTGTAGTCGTCCTCGCCGTAGGCGACCTGGTGGCCGCCGTTGGCGAGGGCGATGGCCGCGAGGACCTCGGGGTGCGCGCCGGCGTAGTTGTCGCTGGCGAAGCCGCGCACCCGCGGGTCGTGGTGGCGTCGGGCGTCGGTCCTCACGGTTGCGGGGTCAGCCACAGGCGCTTTCCGTTCACTTCGGGGGCGGGCCGGTCCCAGACGCCGGCGATGGCCTCGGCCAGTTCCGTGACGTCGGTGAAGCCCGCGAACTTCGCATTCGGGCGCTCGGCGCGCATCGCGTCGTGCACCAGTGCCTTGACCACCAGGATGGCAGCAGCGGTACGGGGGCCGTCCTCGCCCCCCGCCTTGCGGAAGGCGTCGGCCAGCGCGAGCGTCCACGCCTCGGCCGCCGCCTTCGCGGAGGCGTAGGCGGCGTTGCCCGCGGTGGGCTTGCCGGCCCCCGCGGCGCTGATCAGGAGGTAGCGGCCCCGGTCGCTGCGCTGGAGGGGCTGCTGGAAGGCGAGCGAGGTCGACTGGACGGTGCGGATGAGCAGCTTCTCCAGCGCGTCCCAGTCGGACAGGGCGGTCTCCTCGAAGGAGGGGCTGCCGCGCCAGCCGCCGACGAGGTGCACCAGGCCGTCGATCCGGCCGAACTCGGCCTCGGTGCGCTCGGCCCACTCCCGTGTCGCGTCGACGTCGAGCAGGTCGACGGTCTCACCGGTGACGGTGGCGCCGCCGTGGGCGTACCGCGCCGCGTCCACCGCCTCCGCGAGCCGCTCGGGGTTGGCGTCGCAGCCGACGACGGTCGCGCCCGCCTCGGCGAGCCGCAGCAGCGCCGCGCGTCCGGCGGGCCCCGCCGCTCCGGCGACCGCCACCACCGCGCCTTCGAGCGCCCCGGTCCCGCCGCCCGTGCCGATTCCGTTCATGGCCACCGCCTCCTCGGGAGAATGGTTCACGCGGCTGCCCGCTCGTCGTTCGCCGCGGTGATTCCCCTGGTCGAGGCAATCACGTGCTTGAGCTTCTTGGCGAGCGCCTCATAGAACATGCTCAGGGGAAACTCGTCCGGCAGCACCTCGTCCACGAGCTTGCGGGGAGGCAGTGCGAGGTCCAGGGCGTCGGGGCCCTTGGCCCAGCGCGATCCGGGGTGCGGGGCGAGGTAGGTGGAGACCAGGTCGTACGCGGCGAACCAGTGGACCAGCTTCGGGCGGTCGATGCCGTCGCGGTAGAGGGTCTCGATCTCGGCGCAGAGCTGGTTGGTGACCTGCGGGGCGCGCTCCCAGTCGATGGTGAGCGTGTTGTCGGTCCACCTGACGACGTCGTGCTTGTGGAGGTAGGCGAAGAGCAGTTGTCCGCCGAGGCCGTCGTAGTTGCGCACGCGCTCGCCGGTGACGGGGAAGCGGAACATCCGGTCGAAGAGGACCGCGTACTGCACGTCCCGGCCGTGGGGGTTGCCCTCGGACTCCAGTCTCACGGCCTCCTTGAAGGCGGTGAGGTCGCAGCGCAGCTCCTCCAGGCCGTACATCCAGAACGGCTGGCGCTGCTTGATCATGAACGGGTCGAACGGCAGGTCGCCGTGGCTGTGGGTGCGGTCGTGGACCATGTCCCACAGGACGAACGCCTCCTCGCAGCGGTGCTGGTCGCCGATCATCTCGCGGATGTCGTCGGGCAGCTCCAGGCCCAGCAGGTCGACGGCGGCCTCGGTGACGCGGCGGAAGCGGGCGGCCTCGCGGTCGCAGAAGATGCCGCCCCAACTGAAGCGCTCGGGGGCCTCGCGCACGGCGATCGTCTCGGGGAAGAGCACCGCGGAGTTGGTGTCGTACCCGGCGGTGAAGTCCTCGAAGGCGATGCCGCAGAAGAGCGGGTTGTCGTAGCGCTCGGCTTCCAGGTCGGCGAGCCACCGGGGCCAGACCATCTTCAGCACGACCGCTTCGAGGTTGCGGTCGGGGTTGCCGTTCTGCGTGTACATCGCGAAGACGACGAGGTGCTGGAGGCCGTCGACGCGGTCGCGCGCGGGCTGGAAGGCGAGCAGCGAGTCCAGGAAGTCGGGGACGCGGAAGCCGTCGGCGGCCCAGCGGCGCAGGTCGGCCGCGAGCGCGCGGTGGTAGTCGGCGTCGTGCGGGAGCAGCGGCGACAGCTCTTGGACGGCGTGGACGATCCGTTCCACGACGCGCTCCGCGGCCGCGGGGGACGGGGCGTTCTCGGCCTCGAAGTCGATCGACCCGTCCTCGGCCTGCCAGGGGCGGATCTCCTCGACAGCGCTCTTGAGCGCGGGCCAGGCCGGGTGCTCGACCACCCGCTGAGCGGTAGACGTCGCGCCGTCGGTGGCGTCGCGCACAAGAATTTCCGTCATGACACTTCCTTCACGGGAGAACCTCGCGTTCCGTCACCGTATCCGCGCGGGCTCTCTCCCCACAAGTGGAGGCCCGAAAATTATCCTGCGTACCCCCCTTGGTCACCGCTGTTTTTCCTGTCGTACCCCAGACCGGCGCGCAGTTCCCGTTGCCGTGGCCGGGTCCGGTCGACCCGGCCCGCACGGCCGCAGACAACGCGGGCCGCGGCCACTACCCTCCGCAGTGCCGCATCGCCGTGCCGTCGGCCGGGCCGGAGCAGCCGGCGGGCAGCCGCCGGCGGAAACGAGGACGCCGTGTCTTTTGTCACCCTGGGCCATCGCGGAGTGATGGGGGTCGAGCCCGAGAACACCCTGCGCTCCTTCGTCCGCGCGGAGGCGTCCGGAATGGACGCCATCGAGCTGGACCTCCACCTCAGCAAGGACGGGGCGCTCGCCGTCATGCACGACGCGACCGTGGACCGCACCACGGACGGGACCGGCCCGATCGCCGCCCAAACCCTGGCCGAGCTGCGCGAGCTGGACGCGGGCGGGGGCGAGCGGGTCCCCGTGTTCGAGGAGGTGCTGGAGGCCGTCGCCTCCCCCCTCCAGGCCGAGATCAAGGACGTCGCGGCCGCCCGCGTGCTGGCGCGGGTGATGGTGGAACGCGACCTCGTCGGCCGTGTGGAGGTGTCCTCGTTCCACGACGAGGCCGTCGCCGAGATCGCCCGGCTGGTGCCCGGCGTGCGGACGGCCCTGATCGCGAGCCGCTGGGGCGCGGACGTGGTGGAGCGGGCGAGGGCGGCGGGCGCGGCCACGCTGGCGCTGAACATCCGCCGCCTCACCCTGGAGGTCGTGGAGCAGGCGCACGCCGAGGGCGTGAAGGTGATCGGCTGGGTGGTGAACACCCAGGACCACCTGCGGCTGGCGCGGGCGCTCGGCCTGGACGGCGCGACGACCGACTTCCCCGAGATCCGCCGCGCCGGCCGCTTCACCGCCTGAGCCCGGCCCGTCGCCCCGTGCGGACGAATCCTCAGACGCTCTTGACGAGCAGCTCGAAGGCCAGGTCGTCGCGTTGCGGGACGCCGAAGCGCTCGTCGCCGTACGGGAACGGGGTGAGCAGGCCGGTACGGCGGTAGCCGCGGCGCTCGTACCAGGCGATCAGCTCCTCGCGCACCGAGATCACGGTCATGTGCATCTCCGCCACGCCCCAGGTCTCCTTCGCGATGCGCTCCGCCTCGGCGATGACCGCCTTGCCGAGCCCGCCGCCCTGCAGCCCCGGCCGCACCGCGAACATCCCGAAGTAGGCGGCGTCGCCCCGGTGTTCGAGCTGGCAGCAGGCGACGAGGTCGCCGTCGCGCTCGACCGCGACCAGTCGGCCGTCCGGAGCGTCGAGCACCTCGCGCACCCCCCGCTCGTCGGTCCGCTGCCCTTGGAGGATGTCGGCCTCGGTGGTCCAGCCGGCCCGGCTGGAGTCCCCCCGGTAGGCGGACTCGATCAGGGCGACCAGCGCGGGCACGTCGTCCCCGGTCGCGTCGCGGAAGGTCAGCCGGTCCGATGCCGGGGGTGTGGCGGTGCCCATGGTGGAACTCTCCGTCTCTCTGCGGCTGTCCGTGCGGCCCTGTCCGGTGCTGCCGTCCGCACGGTCGCCCGAGCCTAGCGCGCGCCCGAGCGCCCCTCCCGAGCCCCGGCGCACCCCTGTCGCACCCCCGCGCGCCCGATTCGGCGGCGGCCGCCCGGGCATCGATCAGTCGACCCGCGAGAGTGCCGTACGTCGAGGGGGGCGCGCCGTGCACCAAGGGGCCCTGGCCGGGTGGCTTCTGACGGCGCTGTGCGCGCTGAGCGGCGCCTACTGCCTGCTGCGCGCCCGCGACGGGACGCCGGACGAGCGCCGCGCGGCGCGGGGCGAGGCGGTGATGGGTTTCGGGATGGCCGCGATGGCCGTCCCGGCGGCCGCGCTGCCGCCGCCGGACTGGGCCTGGGCGGTTTACGCCGCGCTGTTCGGCGCGGCCGCGCTGCGGTCGGCCCGGCCGGCCCTGCGCGGCGGGCACCACTCCCACCACCTGCTGGGCTCCCTGGCCATGGTCTACATGGCCGTGGCCATGGCGCCGGGGATCGCGGGGAGCGGCGGGGGCGGGCACGCCGGACACGGGGCGCCGGGGGCCGGGGGCGTACCCGCGCTGACGGGCGCCCTGCTCCTCTACTACGCGTACTACGTGCTGCGTTCCTCCGGACGCCTGCTTCCGGCGGCCGTGCCGGTCGGCGGAGGGGTGCGAACGGGCGGTTTCGGGAGCGGCACGGACGGCGGGGCCGAGCTGACCGCCGCCTGCCGGCTGACCATGGGCCTGGCCATGGTCGCCATGCTGCTCACCCTGTGAGACGGAATGTGGGACGGAAACCGCTTTCGACCGTGGTCTGCGTCACTTGGCGTCCGCGGCCGTACCCGCGGCGGACCCCGCCCTCATAGTCTGAGGCCATGCTGGTCTCCCTCGCGCTGCTGCTGCTCGGTGCACTGACCGCTCTGGTGACCCCGCGCCTGATGGCGCGCGCCCGGTGGCCCGAACGGGAACCGGTCGTGGCGCTGTGGGTGTGGCAGTGCGTGGTGGCTGCGGTGCTCCTCTCGTTCGCCCTGTCGATGACGCTCAGCGCGGCCGCCGCCTGGCAGGCGGTGCGGGGCCACGTCTTCGCCCCGGCCCCGCGCGCCGTGGTCGAGGCGTACGCCCTGGCCGCGTACGGGCCGTGGTCGGCCCTCATCGCGGTGCTGCTGGCGCTGGGCGGCCTGTGGAGCGGGGCGATGCTCCTGCGGGAGATCCGGCGGGCGCGGCGGCGGCGCGAGCGGCGCCGGGCCGACCTGCTGGTCAGGTCGCCGCTGATGCCGGGCGAGGAGTCCGGCGCCGACCGTCTCGTGGTGCTGGAGGGCGAGCGCCCGGACGCCTGGTGGCTGCCCGGCTCCGCCCCGCGTCTCGTCATCACCACCGCGGCGCTGGGCCGCCTGAAGGGCCGCCAGTTGGACGCCGTGCTCGCCCACGAGCAGGGTCACGCGCAGGCCCGGCACGACTGGCTGCTGCACTGCTCGTCGGCGCTGGCGATCGGCTTTCCGCAGGTGCCGGTGTTCGCCGCGTTCCGCGACGAGATGCACCGGCTGGTCGAGCTGGCCGCCGACGACGTGGCCTCGCGCCGCTTCGGCCGGCTCACGACCGCGCTCGCCCTGGTCGGACTCAACGAGGACCGGGGCGTGTTCGGCCCCGGCCCGACGCCGGACGCCCAAGTCCCGCGGCGGGTGGACCGGTTGCTGGCCCCGGTCGATCGGCTGACGGCGGGCCGGCGGTTGCGCCTGACGGCCGCCGCGGCGCTGGTGCCGGTCGTGCCGCTGGTCGTGGCCTTCGGTCCGGGTCTGCGCGCGCTGGGGTAGCCTCCGGTCCGCCGTCCAACGCGGGCGGCCGGGCCAGGGGCCGCGCGCCCGCCGGACTGCGCCGGGTTGGCCAACTCGCGGCCTCCTCCGGGAGGATCGCCCCATGCACTCCCCCCACCTCGCCCCGCCCCGCCGCCCCGGCCGCCCGTCGGCCGCACTCCGGGTCGGCGCCGTCGCCGCCGCGGCCGCCCTCGTCCTGCTCGCGCTGGTCGCGGCGCGCTGGTCCCCGTTGATGTCCCTGGACCGCACGGTCGCCGAGGCCCTGCACCGGCGGGCGGTGGCCGAGCCCGGCCTGGTCCACGCCAACCGGATCCTGACGGACTGGGTGTGGGACCCGTGGACCATGCGCGCCCTGATCGCGGTGGCCGCGGTCGCCCTGTGGGTGCGGGGCGCGCGGCTGCTCGCCCTGTGGACGGCCGCGACGAGCCTGCTCGGCTCGCTCCTCCAGCAGGGGCTGAAGCACGTCGTGGACCGCGAGCGCCCGCAGTGGCCCGACCCGGTGGACTCGGCCCACTACTCCGCGTTCCCCTCCGGCCACGCCATGACGGCGGTGGTGAGCTGCGGGCTGCTGCTGTGGCTGCTGCGGCTGTACGGAGCGGGGCCCGCGGTGTGGGGCGCGGCGGTGGCCGTGGCGGTGGTCTCCGCGGTCGGCGTGGCCGCGACCCGGGTGTACCTGGGGGTGCACTGGCCGAGCGACGTGGTGGGCGGCGCGCTGCTGGGGGTGGCCGTGGTGGCGCTCAGCACCGCCGGGTACGCGCACCGCGCACAGCACGCCGTGTCCGCCGGGGCCGACCGGCCCCCGCGGGCCTGACCGCCGGGCGGCCCCCCGCGCCGGGCCGGGGTGTGAGGCATATCCCGCCGCGCGGGGGGTACCGCGGGCGGGTCGTGGCCGTAGCCTGGTGGGCATGTCCCCGATGTCGTCGTCGTCCGCTTCCGTGCGTTCCGCAAACGAGGTCAACGCGGAGATCCGTGACCTGTGGCAGCGCTCCGAGGGGTGTCTGAGCCCGCAGGACGAGGCGGAGTACCAGCGTCTGCTGGTCGAGTGGGCCGCCGCCACCGGCGCGGGCGTCCGCACCGGCGTCTGAGCCGGGGCCGCGGCCTCCGCCGGCCCGGCGTCGCCGCCGCAGCCGGCGAAAGAGGGCGCGCCCGATCCGGCGATCCCCCGCGTCGCCGGATACGGGCTGCCCCCGACCAAGCCCGCGGGGGCGCGGCCGGGGCGCGCCGGGGACCGGACGTTCGGGGTCCGCCGGCGCAGGGCTCCAGCATGTCCCCACCCGGCTCATCGGTCAATGAATTTCCGTCGGCGCACGCACCGGGGCCGGTGCCGTACGGGCGGGGGACCGCCTCGCAGGGCACCGGCCCGGAGTGCCGGAGGACGTACCGCACGACCCCTGACGGGTCAGCGGTCGAAGTAGTCCGGCTGCGTCTGCACGTTCAGCTCGTCCAGCCTGACCCGCTTCGCCGGGTCGGTGCGCCGGTCCTCCAGCTTCAGCACGTCGAAGCCCTTGGCGATGTCGCTGGAGTAGATGTGGCCGTTGTAGTAGTACGCCGACCAGGGGCCGGCCGTGGTGACCTGGTCGAGGGTGACCGGGCCGCGCTCGAAGAAGGCGATCTCCCGCGGCTTGGCGGAGTCGGTGAAGTCCCAGACCGAGATGCCGCCCTGGTACCAGGCCTGGACCATCAGGTCGCGGCCCTTGACCGGGATGATCGAGCCGTTGTGGGCGACGCAGACCTCGACGTCGGCCTGGTGGCGGTCGATCTTGAAGTAGCTGCGGAAGACCAGCTTGCGGTCGTCGCCCTTGCCCACGATGTCGTAGATGCCGTCGGCGCCCCGCTCGGGCCCGATCTCGGCGTTGCAGGTGGCCGCGCCGCCGCCGCCCAGCTCGTCGGTGAAGACGACCTTGTCGGCCTTCTGGTTGAACGTCGCCGAGTGCCAGAACGCGAAGTTCACGTTGTCCTGGACCCGGTCGATGATCTTCGGGTTCTCCGGGTCCTCGATGGAGAACAGCAGGCCGTCGCCCATGCAGGCTCCGGCGGCCAGGTCCTCGGACGGCAGGACCGTGATGTCGTGGCAGCCGGTGGTCTTGGAGACGCCCGGGTTCTCGGGCGCTCCCGGATTGCCGCCGTCCGGGAAGAGCACCGGGAAGTTCACGATCCGGGCCTTCTGGGGCGCCTTCACCGGCACCTTGATGACGGAGATGCCGTCGTGCGGCGGCCGGCAGTCGGGGAACGCGTCGTTGGGGGCGTACGACGAGACGTAGACGTAGACGTTCTTGCCGTCCGGCACCAGCGTGTGGGTGTGCGAGCCGCAGGCGGTCTCGACGGCCGCGATGTACTGCGGGTTGCGCTTGTCGCTGATGTCGAAGATCTTCATGCCCTCCCAGGAGGACTTCTCCGTGGCGGGCTGGGACGTGCTGGAGCACGAGTCGTCGCTGCGCGAGGAGTCGGTCGACAGGAACAGCAGGTTCCCGGAGACCGAGATGTCGTTCTGCGAGCCGGGGCAGAGGACCTGGGAGACCGTGCGCGGCTTCTTCGGCTTGCTGATGTCGTAGATGACGAAGCCGTCGTAGTTGCCGACGAAGGCGTACTTCCCCTGGAACGCGAGGTCCGTGTTGGTGCCCCGCAGGGCGGCCTTGGGCACGTTCGCCAGGTGCTCGATGTTGGCGCTGTGGACGATCTCGTCCACACCGGGTATGTCGCCGCCGGCGATCGCGGCCTTCGCCTCGGCCTGCTGGCTGGTGGTGACGGAACCGCGTTCGGCCGGGGCGTCGCCCGGATCCGGGGTCGCGGCCGCTGTGGTGGCCGTCAGCAGCGTGGCGAGGAGCCCGGCCGCGGCTGCTGCCGCGCCCAGACGTCTGCGCCGCACGCGGGTGGTGTGCAACGAGGTCACTGCGTCCTCCCTTGTATCCGTTCGGGGTCGAACGGTTCACGGACTCCGGCAGTATCGTCCCTCCCATGTACACATCAACAGATGGCAACAGAGATGTAATGAAAGTTTTTGATCTTCGGCCCGTGGAAGCGTGTTAGGACGGTCTGCAACGTTTCCCCTGGCCCAGGAGGTCGCCGTGTTGATCCACCGCCGGTCCGCACCCTCGCGCGCAACCGCTCTCGCGGCGGCGGCGGTCGTCGCCGTACTCGCGCTCAGCTCCTGCGACGCGGGCGGCGGCGACCGGGCGGCGGGAGCGGACAAGGACGCCGGACCGGGCGTGGTGGCGCCCGGCCGACCGGGCGAGCCCGCGCGGACGCTCTCCGCCGAGGAGGCCGCGAAGGAGACCGGCCGGGACACCGCCAACTCGGCCGACTTCCGTTACGCGCACATGATGATCGCGCACCACCGGCAGGCCCTGGTGATGAGCGCGCTCGTCCCCGACCGGGCCGCCTCCGCCTCGGTCAAGCGGCTCGCGGACCGCATATCCGCGGGTCAGAAGCCTGAGATCGGGGCGATGGAGGGTTGGCTGAAGAGGAACGGCGGGGACGGGCGGAAGCAGCGCCACGACCACGCCCAGATGCCCGGCATGGCCACCGAGGCGCAGGTGCGCAAGCTCCGCGCCGCCGAGGGCGAAGCCTTCGACCGGCTCTTCCTCGAACTGATGATCACCCACCACCAGGGGGCGGTCACCATGGCGACGGAGGCGCTCTCGGAGGGCAACGACGTCATCGTCGAGGAGATGGCGAACGACGTGGTGGCCCAGCAGACCGTGGAGATCGACCGGATGCGCGCGCTGATGTCCTGACCTCTCACCCGCCCCGTACGGCCCGGCGGTGCGATGCTGAGGGGGAACCTCGGGGAAGGTTCGGGGACGAACCCCGGAGAAGAGGTGCGCCGTGCTCCGTGTCGCCGTCGTCGGTTCCGGACCCAGCGGGGTCTACACCGCCCAGGCCCTCCTGGGGCAGTCGCTCGTCCCCGACGTGCGCGTGCACGTCCTGGACCGGCTGCCCGCCCCGTACGGGCTGGTGCGGTACGGGGTCGCCCCCGACCACGAGAAGATCAAGTCACTCCAGAACGGGCTGCGCTCGGTGCTGGAGGACGAACGCGTCGCCTTCGTCGGCAACGTCGAGGTCGGCGGCCCGGACGGCGTCCCGCCCGCCCGCCTCGCCGGGCTCTACCACGCGGTCGTCTACTGCGTCGGGGCTGCCGCGGACCGCCCGCTGGCGGTGCCGGGCGAGGACCTGCCGGGAAGCTTCTCCGCCACCCGCTTCGTCTCCTGGTACAGCGCGCACCCGGACACCGCCGCCGACCAGTTCACCCTGGACGCCCGCTCCGCCGTGGTGATCGGGGTGGGCAACGTGGCCGTCGACGTGGCCAGGGTCCTGGCGCGCGGCGCCGAGGAGCTGCGCGCCACCGACGTGCCCCGCGCCGCGCTGCGCACCCTCGCGGACAGCCGGGTGCGCGAGGTGCACATCACGGGGCGGCGCGGCCCCTCCCAGGCCCGGTTCACCACCAAGGAGCTGCGCGAGCTGGGGGCCCTGCCCGGCGCCCGCGTCGTCGTCGACCCGGCGGAGCTGGCACGCGATCCGGCGTACGCCGACCCGGACGGCCCGGACGGCTCGCCGCCGCCGCCCGCCGCGGTACGGCGGAACCTGGAGGTGCTGCGCGGCTGGGCGGCCGCCGGGCCGCCGGCGGGGGCCGACGCGGCGCGCCGCATCCGGCTGCGGTTCTTCCTGCGCCCGGTCGAGCTGCTGGAGCGCGGCGGACGGGTCGCCGGGGTGCGGTTCGCCCGGACGGCTCCGGACGGCTCGGGGGGCGTGCGGGACACCGGTGCGTACGAGGACGTCGAGGCGCAGCTCGTCCTGCGGGCGGTCGGCTACCGCGGGGTGGAGCTGCCCGGTCTGCCGTTCGACCCGGTGCGCGGGACCGTGCCGCACCGGGAGGGGCGGGTGCTGCGCGACGGGGCGCCGTCGCCGGGCGAGTACGTGGCGGGATGGATCAAGCGGGGGCCGACCGGGGTGATCGGCTCGAACCGCTCCTGCGCCAAGGAGACCGTGGCCTCGCTCCTGCACGACGCGGCCCTGCTGGAGCGGCGGCCGGCGGCGGACGACCCGCTGGCGGTGCTGCGGCGGTGGGGGGTGCGGCCGGTGGAGTGGGACGGCTGGCTGGCGATCGAGCGGGCGGAGGCGGAGCTCGGCCGCTCGCTGGGGCGCGGACCAGTCAAGATCCCGGACTGGCCCGGTCTGCTGGCGGCGGCCCGGAACGCGGACCGCTGAGCGGGGCCGGCATCGCTCACGCCCGCTCCGCCACCACCAGGCGGGCCCTGGGGCTGCCGTCGGGGCGCCGCCCCAGGTCGGTCAACGGCAGCAGGCGCACGGCGAATCCGGCCTGGGTCAGGTCCTCCAGCACGTCGGCGAGCCGGAAGGTGCGGTAGTACATGATGAACTTCGGACGCCACAGGGCGTTGCGCACCCGCATCGCGGCGTCGAAGCCGAGCAGGGACCAGTAGGGGGGGGGGGGGGGGGGGGGGGGGGGGGGGGGGGGGGGGGGGGAAAGCCTGGATCCGATTCAGGGGCATCCCCACCCCTCCTCGGAGGAGGCACAGGC
>NZ_JBVJCD010000031.1:9428-60932 GCF_055588985.1 Streptomyces sp. NPDC041970 | reverse complement strand
TCCCCCCCCCCACAACCACCCCCCCCCCCCCCCCCCCCCTCCCCCCCCCCCCCCCCGCCCCCCCCCCCCCCCCCCCCCCCCCCCCCCCCCCCCCCCCCGCCGAGCGGGAAGACGAAACTCCCGCCAGGCCGGAGCGATCCGTACACCTCGGCGAAGAGGCCGAAGCGTTCGGAGGGCAGGAAGTGGCCGAACGCGCCGAGGCTCAGGGCCAGGTCGAAGGCGGGCGCGAAGGGCAGGGCGCGAGCGTCGGCCCGCACCCAGTCCACGGCCGGGCCCTCGCCTCCGGACGGGAACGCGGTTCGGGCCTCGGCCAGCATCCCCGCGCTGAAATCGACCCCGGTCACCCGCTCCCGGCACACCTGGCGCAGCACGCCGACCCCCGCCCCGGTGCCGCAGCACACGTCTAGTCCGGCGCCGAAGGGGCCCAGCGGGCGCAGCGCCCGTGCGACGGCGTCGAGCACGGCGTCCGGTGTGCGGTAGGGGGTCCGGTCGAACTTGGGGGCGAGGAGGTCGTAGCCGCGCTCGGTCGAGGAGAGCGCCTGGACGGCGAGTTCGCGCACGGTGGGGCCCTGGTCGGTGGACATCGGGACCACCCTACCGACGCGGCGCGCCCTGCGGGGCGCATCCGCCGGTCCGCGCACGGGACCGCTCCGGGCTCCCGCGTGCGGCTCGTGCCCGGTTCAGTCGTCGGCGTCCGCGCCGGGTGCGGTGGCTCGCGGCGCCGCGGGGAGCCGGCTGACGCAGACGTGGTCGTCCGACGCGGCGGGGAAGGGGGCGCGGCCCGCCGGCGTGCCTGGACTCCGGCGCGGGAGCGGCCAGTTGGGCCGGAGGGTCCGACGCGGACGGCCGGACGCCCCCGGTGGGGGCCGCGGAGCGGGCGGGGTCGCTCCCGCCGAGGCGGAAGTGGCACGAGACCGGGCGCTGACGCACGGCGTCGCAGGCGTCCGGTCCGGTGCGACCGGGGTCCGCCTGCCGGACGGTCGCGACGCGACGGGTGACACGGGGGCTCAACGGCCGGTGGGCTGCCGACGCTTGAGGGTGACGGCGGCGTCCGTGTCGTACGCCTGGGTCCAGACGCGGCCGGCCGGGGACTTCCAGGTGACGTGGACGGCGGAGCCGTCGGACCGCACCCCCTCCACGGCCATGGCCCGTGCGCCGTCCCGTACGTCGCCGCAGCGCAGCTCGCCCGCCCGGACGGTGACGGGCTCGTCCCCGGCGGCGCTCTCGGCCTCCTCGGCCGCCCGGAGGAGCGAGGCGGCCAGTTCCCGCGCCGCCTCGGGGGAGCAGGACCAGGCGAGGGGGCCGACCGGGGACGACAGCCGGACGGTGACGCGGGGGGCCTGGCCCGCCTCTTCCGCGGCGACCTCCGCCGCCGCCTCGCGGCCCTCGGCGTCCGTGATCCCGCTGCCCATCGCCGTCTCCTCGTGTCCGCCGCCGTGATCCGGCCGCCGCCATCATGACAGCCGCCGGGGCGGCGCGCGGGCCGCTGTCGGCGGCCAGGTGCAGACTGGGACCGTTCCGGCACAACGGCGTATCGGGAGGTTTTCCGACCATGACCGACGTACTGCTCACCGTGGGCACCCGCAAGGGTCTCTTCATCGGCCGCGGGCGCGGCGGCGCCTGGGAGTTCACCGGCCCGCACTTCACCGCGCAGGCGGTCTACTCGGTCGCCGTCGACACCCGCGGGACGACGCCGCGGATCCTGGCGGGCGGGGACAGCGCGCACTGGGGGCCGTCCGTCTTCCACTCCGACGACCTGGGCGGGACCTGGGTCGAGCCGCGGGAGCCGGCGGTGAGGTTCCCCCGGTTCACCGGGGCGTCGCTGGAGCGCGTCTGGCAGTTGCACCCGGCCGGCCCCGAGGCGCCGGACGTGGTCTACGCGGGGACGGAGCCCGCCGCGTTGTTCCGCTCGGCGGACCGGGGCGAATCCTTCGAGCTGGTGCGTCCGCTCTGGGAGCACCCGACCCGGTCGCGGTGGCAGCCGGGCGGCGGGGGCGAGGGGCTGCACACCGTCCTGACCGACCCGAGGGACGCGTCGGCGGTCACCGTCGCCGTCTCGGCCGCGGGCGTGTTCCGGACGAAGGACGGCGGAGCGAGCTGGGCCCCGTCCAACAAGGGCGTCTCGGCGGTGTTCCTCCCGGACCCCGACCCGGAGTTCGGCCAGTGCGTCCACAAGGTCACCCGCGACGCCGCCGACCCGGACCGGCTCTACCTCCAGAACCACTGGGGCGTCTTCCGCAGCGACGACTCCGGCGGGCACTGGCGCGACATCGGAGCGGGCCTGCCCTCCGACTTCGGCTTCGCCGTCGCCGCGCACCCGCACCGGGGGTCCACGGCGTACGTCTTCCCGATCAACGCCGACGTCGACCGGGTCCCGGCGGGGCACCGCTGCCGGGTCTTCAGGACGGCCGACGCGGGGTCCACCTGGGAGCCGCTCACCGCGGGACTGCCGGACGGCGCGCACTACGGCACGGTGCTGCGGGACGCCCTGTGCACCGACGACGCCGATCCCGCCGGGGTCTACTTCGGCAACCGCAACGGCGAGTTGTACGCGAGCGCGGACGACGGGGACAGTTGGCGGCAGCTCGCCTCGCATCTGCCGGACGTCCTGTGCGTACGGGCGGCCGTGCTGGACTGACGGCGGTTCACGGGTGCGCCGGCGCCACCAGTAGAGTGCGGGCCGTGGCAGCACGACCGTTGAAAGAGATCATCGAGCCGGGGTGGGCCGACGCCCTCGAACCCGTCGCCGAACGCATCGCCGCGATGGGCGACTTCCTCCGGGCGGAGATCGCCGCAGGGCGCACGTACCTCCCCGCGGGGGCCCATGTACTGCGGGCGTTCCAGCAGCCGTTCGAGGAGGTGCGGGTGCTCGTCGTGGGCCAGGACCCGTATCCCACGCCGGGGCACGCGATCGGGCTGAGTTTCGCCGTGGCCCCGGACGTCCGGCCGCTGCCGGGCAGCCTGGAGAACATCTTCCGCGAACTGCAGGCGGACCTGGGGCTGCCGAGGCCGTCCAACGGCGATCTCACGCCGTGGACGCGGCAGGGGGTGCTGCTGCTGAACCGCGCGCTGACCACCGCGCCCCGGCGGCCCGCCGCGCACCGGGGCAAGGGCTGGGAAGAGGTGACCGAGCAGGCCATCCGGGCCCTCGTGGCCAGAGGCACGCCGCTGGTCTCGGTCCTGTGGGGGCGCGACGCCCGCAACCTGCGCCCGCAGTTGGGCGACTACCCGGCGATCGAGTCCTCGCACCCCTCCCCCATGTCCGCGGACCGGGGGTTCTTCGGCTCGCGCCCGTTCAGCCGCGTCAACGAGCTGCTGGAGCGCCAGGGGGCCCGACCGGTGGACTGGCGCCTCCCGTGACGCCCCCGCCGCACCGGCCTCCGGGACGCTCCGGGGGCCCGAGGCGGCGGGAGAGCGCTTCGGGCGGAGGCGTTCGAGCGGGGGCGGCGGGAGAGCGCTTCGGGCGGAGGCGTTCGAGCGGGGGCGGCGGCCGGCAGCCCGCTGACCGGTGCGCCGTGGACCCCCGCGCCCCCGCCGCGGGGGTCCGCGGCTGCCGCGCCGTCCGACGACGCCGTTCGCGCCCGCGGCGGGCGTCCGGAGCGCGCGGGACGGGGGCGGGAATCCGGTCGTCGGCGCGACAAGACGTACGAACGGACGGACGGATCGGGGCGAAAGACGACGAGTTCGGACGACGACGACCAGCCGACAGACAGGGACACTCGGGCGGTAGGCCACTCATCGGACATAAGCGGATAGTTAACGCTCGATTGGGCCCTCCCCGAACGGGGCGGCGGGCAAAACCAGTAGCATTCCGCGCCATGAGCACCCCCACTGGGCCCGCTTCCGGCCTGCCTGTACGAATGCCGCGACCTCGCCAGTCCGGACGGCACCGCCGCCCAGAGCCGGTGGTCGCGCCCGAGGGCGCCGCGGCGCTGGTCCTCGTCGTCCCCGGTACCCCCTCCCCGGCCACGCGCAACCTGGCCGAAGAGGTGATCAGCATCGCCCGTGCCGAGCTGCCCGGCCTCGACGCCCGCATCGGCTACCTCGACGGCGAGGCCGACGACGCCGCGTACCCGGCCCTCGCCTCCGTCCTCGCCCGGACCGCCGCCGAGCGCGTCGCGCGCTACGAGCGGGCCGTCGCCCTCGGGCGCGAGGTCGCCGAGCCGTCGGGACCGGCCGCGGTCGTCGTCCCGCTCCTCGCCGGGCCCGACAGCGCGCTGATCCGGCGGATACGGCAGGCCGTGATGGACAGCGGCACGCAGGTCGAGCTGACCGACGTGCTCGGCCCGCACCCGCTGCTCGCCGAGGCGCTGCACGTCCGCCTCTCGGAGGCCGGCCTGGCCCGCGCCGACCGTGCCAGGCTGTTCACCGTCACGACCGCCGCCGACGGCATCGTGCTGGCCACCGTGGGCGGCGAGGAGGCCGTGCGGGCGGCCGGGATCACGGGGATGCTGCTGGCCGCCCGGCTCGCCGTGCCGGTGATGGCCGCGGCGCTGGACGTGGACGGCTCGGTGGCCTCGGTCGCGGAGCAGTTGCAGAGCTCCGGTTCGGGGCAGCTCGCGCTGGCGCCCTACCTGGTGGGCCCGGAGATCGACCCCGGTCTGCTGGAGGCCGCCGCGAAGGAGGCGGGGTGCGCGACGGCCGAGCCGCTGGGGGCCTACCCGGCCATCGGCAAGCTCGTGCTCTCCCTGTACGCCACGACGCTGGGCATCACGCCCGCGACCCCGCAGGGGGCCCAGGGCGCTCCGGTGCGCTGACCGGCCGCCGCCCCGCGCGGCTGGGGAGCTCGCACAGCGCGGCGGGCCCGGACCGAGGACTTCCTCGCTCCGGGCCCGCCGCGCTGTGCGGGGCGTGTCAGGCGAGGACGACGCAGGAGGCCGCCGGGACGTCGATGGAGCCCGCGTGCCGCGGCACGCCCGTCTCGGCGTCCACGGCGAACCAACTGACGTTGCCGGAGCGTTCGTTGGCCGCGTACAGCCACTGGCCGCTCGGGTCGAGGGTGAGGTCGCGGGGCCAGTGTCCGCCGCAGCCGACGGTGGCCGCCAGGGCGGCGTTCTCGCCGGTCTCGTCGAGGGTCAGCACGGAGATGCTGTCGTGGCCCCGGTTGGCCGTCCACAGGAAGCGCCCGTCGTGCGCGACGACCACCTCGGACGGGTACGTGCGCTCCTCGTCCTCGGCGGGCTCGTGCTCGGGCAGGACCGGCGTCGTCCGGAGGACGTCGAAGCGGCCCTCGACCGCGTCCCAGCGGCAGATCGTGAGGGTCGGCTCCAACTCGCCCAGGACGTAGGCGAGGCGGCCGCCGGGGTGGAAGGCGAGGTGGCGCGGCCCGGTGCCGGGGCGCAGCGCGGTCTCGCCGTGCGGGCTCAGGACGCCGGTGGCGGGGTCGAGGGCGCAGACGTGCACCGAGTCGGTGCCGAGGTCCACGCTGACGACCCAGTTCCCGGAGGGGTCGGCGAGCACCTGGTGGGCGTGGGGCCCCTCCTGGCGCTCGGGGTCCGGGCCGGAGCCCTCGTGCTGGAGCACGGAGGTCGCCTCGCCGAGCGATCCGTCGGCGAGGACGGGGAGGGCGGTGACGCTGCCGGAGCCGTAGTTGGCGGTGACCACGTGGTCGGCGGCGAGCGCGAGGTGGGTGGGGCCGTCGGCGCCGACGGGCCGGGCCGGGCCCAGGAGGACCGGCGTCTCGCCGCTGACGTCGAAGGCGGCGGCGACGCCCGGCGTGCTCTCGCCGACCGCGTACAGGGTGGGGGCGGCGGTCGCGGGCCCGAGCGCGAGGAACGAGGGGTCGGGCACGGCGTCGGTGGACCCGAGCACGGTGAGCGCGCCGGTGCTCCGGTCCACGGCGGCGGCGGTGACCCCCCAGCCGCCCGCCGTGGTGAACGACCCCACGAATGCCCGCCCGGCGCTGTCGCCACTCATCGCACTACCCCACTTCACCGTCGCCGTGATCTTCCGGGGCGACGGTAGCAGGGACCCTCGCGGTCTAGACCAAGACACGGCGGGAAGGCCACCGGGTCGTGGCCCGGCGGGGTCAGGCGCGGGCGGCCGTCGCCCGGCCGCCCGGCCCGCCGAGCGGTGCGGCCAGGGCGGCCAGCGCGTGCTCCAGACCGTGGAGGTGGGCGAGTGCGGGGTCGGCGGCGGCGGGCAGCTCGGCCGGGCGCCAGGTGCGGCGGTGCGGCCCGCCCGGCCGGGTGAGCGCCTCGACGGCCGCCTCGACGCGGGCGCAGGCGGCGGAGAGGCGGGCGTCGTGCGAGGCGTCGGGGCCGGCGGCGATGGAGGCGAGGCCGCGCACCTCCCGTACGCAGTCGTCGAGCGGCGCGAGCACCTGCCGGGCCCGCTCCTTGCGCGCCGCCAGCGGGCTCAGGGGGTGGACGAGCGGCGCGGGCGAGAGCCGGACCCGGCCGAGCAGCACCTCCAGCTCCGCGACGCGCGGGCCGGGGTCGGCGAGCGCCCGGCCGGCGAGGCGGTCGACGGTCTCGGCGGTGCAGGCGTGCACGCACCGCAGGGCCTTCTGGACCCACGCGTCGGTGACGGCGTGGGTCGTGACGGGCAGGACCAGCAGCACGGCGAGGGCCGCGCCGAGCGACCCCACGGCCGTCTCCGCGACGCGCAAGGCATCGGCCCCATCGTCCAAGCCGTCCGCATACTGCTGACCCGCAACTATTTAGAATGAAAGAGGCTCAGTTTCCGATCAATCAGTTTCCGATCAATGGGATAGCGATCTTTTCAATGCCATGATCTATCGAAATTCACGATCTTCCGCCGCGTATTTTTAGCCAAAAACATGCGGCAGACTTGCGCCGTGCCAAGAAAATAACTTAAATAGATCTTACCTGTGCCATTAATCTAGATCAACAAATACACCTTACCGCGATCTTGGCCGAATCAAGCGATCATCAAAAGTTGACCTTTAGGTATGACTTGACAGGTGCACGAGTAGCAGGAAGGCTGATTAAGCTACCCAGAGGTGGCAATTCTCCGAAATCGTGAGGAGGTTAAGATGAAGCGCACTCCGAAGTTCCAGACCAAGAGTCTCAAGACTCCCATCAGGACCTGTGCATGATGAGAGCACATAAGGGCATACGCCCTTAAGTTCAAAAGTTGATGTCGGCGCCTGTTTTTCCGGTGTCGACATCAACTCCAGGAATCAACTACTTCTTGCAATGGGAGATCGATCATGATGAAGGCAGGAATGACTTTTGGCACTTGGCTGCACCGCCCCTTCGTTGACCTAGGCCCGTTGCCCGGTGAGGCGGCTGCGTACACAGTTGCCCTGGACGTAGACCGGCTAGCACTAGTAGAAGAGCGCGATCACCCAGTTCTTTGGCAAACAATGAATCCATCATTCAGGTATGAGCTGTTCCTCGGATCCGGCTTGGAAGAATATGATGTAGAAAATCCTCTGGACCTTCCTGCGGCGCTCCGCACTGAGGATTGGAATACACTTTGCCATCATATCGAGAATTTCGACAGTTTGCCTCCAGGCCATCGAGTGAGAGCCGCTCGCCTTCTCAATAAGATGGGATTTTTTCAGACTTTAGCAGAGATCCTCCCTCGGGAGATTTATCTGCGTTCTCACGAAAGTGAGAGCTACGCAGGGCTGGCCTGGCTCCGTTCATATGCCGGATATCGCATGGCCCTCGAAGGACTGGATTCTACCTACGACCTGAGCGCTTTCCAGTACATAGCGAATAATGCCCCGAAGGGGCAATGGCGACTGGCTGCGCTATATCAGCTGGTAATGCAGAACGTTAAGCACAGAGGTGCACTCGACGAAGCTGAGGGGTGGCAGAACATCCACACTCGTGAAGTCAACGAACTGAAGCCGGATCTCGATCGGCAAGATTACCTCATGGCTGCAAGCCGGTTGCACCGGGTGGGAGCATTTATTCCCCAAATGAAACGGGACAAAGAGGGCACCAGACTGGAAATGGATCTTTCACAAGAGTACGCCGAGCAAGCGGCCATCAATGACGGCAGCCCGATTGGACAAGCTTATTCCGAGGAAATAATCTGGTCAGTTCGAGAAAGCCGCATCAAGGAAGCTTTGTGGACTAAGGAATACGATCTCGCACTTCAACGAGCCCATGCACATCGTGATGCAGGAATTTATGATGCACGCTCTTGGAACAACTGTGGCGAAGTCCACTTGGAGCGAGACGAACCAGAAGAGGCTCTCAAGTGCTACATAGAGGCATCACGACTTACGCCGCCGGGTGGAGCTTTACTCCACTTCATGGTTGGTCATTGTTACGAGCTGTTGGGTCAGCCCGATGCGTCCTTGAATCATTACCTACTTTCATTGAAGAATGATCCTCTTTCCGTTTCTGCAGCAGATGCCGCAGCAAGGACAGCAAAGAGAATCGGTTCTAAAGTGCAACCATGGCTTGCGTATCACATCGCGAAACTGAATGAAATTGAGCCGCCCCTGGCTACCATTAAGGACGCGCCTTATCGGAATTTTCCTCCTCCCGCCCGATAGACCACGTCTTGACTTCAGATACCGCTTGTCAGCCTTCGGTTCGATCTGTTCGACCAGACTCCAGTCGGGGCCACGATGAGGGACCAGATGGACAAGCCGATCCACCCGTAGTGACTCATCGGCCTTCGCCTCAAGTCAGGGGGCCACCACCCTTAAACCAGCAGAAGAACAACATACTCAGGAGGTTCCGGAATGACTGAGATGGCAAAATCTTATACATCCCTGAGGCCGGCACACCTAACCCATGGTTACGCAGTAACCGAAGAAGGTCATGCCAAAGAACTAGAAGAAACTTGGGAGTGGATCCGCCCCATAGTGCCTAGAGTGCCTATTACAAGGGTGTATGAAGCAACTCCAATAGACTATATCGGGTCTCCTGTTTGGGCAGCGGTCACCCCCACCGCCTGCGACTTGACGGTGCACGCCGGTAAAGGTTCCACCGACTTGGCGGCTAAATTAAGTGCAGTTATGGAAGCGATAGAGCGAGTGTCTGCGGAGAAGGTGGAAGAGCGATACGCGCTAAGGGGGACATACCAAGAACTAGAAGAAGTAGGCGCAGTTGATCCCAAGATTTTCAACTTACCCATTAACAGTGAATTCGATCCTGAAAAAATCTTCTCATGGACCGGCGCATATGACCTTATAAACGACAATTATCGCCTGGTGCCAGTCGACTTGGCCATCAGTCCTGGGCGAGAAGGAATGGCCGTGGGGCCAGAAACCAATGGGCTTGCTTCAGGGAACACTTATTCTGAGGCTGTCCTTCATGCATTGTATGAGGTCATTGAACGCGATGCCGCTGCTGAAGAGAATTTCTACAGCAGTCATTATGACTATGAATCGTCTACGCCCCGTCCTTTGCGTCTAATAAAACTGGACACTATACCGGAAGGAGTGTTGAGATCTCTCATCGTTTCCCTTCACGGTAAAGGAGTCGGCGTTCGCATTGACAATATTACCAATATTGTGGGCATTCCTGTGTATCGCTGCACCTTGGTGGACTCGAACTTTATGGGTTACGAAGGGCAGGCGATTACTTTTGTGGGCTATGGATCCGATTTGAATTCCGTTCGTGCGGCGCTGCGGTCCGTTACAGAAGCATGTCAAGCCCATACAGTTTTCACAGTAGGGGCACGAGACGAATTCGAAGGATTGGATTCTTCACCTTTAAGGTCTGCAACGCTGCGTAGGCTTGCCTATTTGTACTATGCGGAGGCGCACGAAAGTTTTGACCCTGAAATATGGGAGGGCCGTTGCATTAGATCGAACATAACGGAGGTGATTCGGCATTTGGAGAATGCCGGCCATCGTGAATGCTTGGTTGTGAAGTTGAGCCGTGAAGATCTGGGTGTCCCTGTTGTTCGCATCCTTGTACCTGGACTCGCTGCGCCTTATGGCGACACCTCCAAAGCTCCGACTAATCGAATTATGAGGACGGTGATGTAGTATGTCTACCATTGTCTTTTCAGGCCCCTCCATAGCTGCTGATGAGATTCACTCTCTACTTCCTCGAGCCACCGTTCTAGCTCCAATTGCACGTGGGGACTTGTACGCAGCCAGGGAAGCGGGGGCAACAAAGATTCTCATTATAGACGGGGCCTTCTCGCACAGCCTTGCTGTCTCTCCGCGTGAGGTGGTAGATGTTTCGCGTAGCGGAACAAGAGTTTTTGGGGCGTCGAGCATGGGAGCCATACGTGCTGCAGAGTGCTGGCCGGCGGGTGTACGTGGTATCGGAGCGATTTATCGGATGTATCGATCAGGTGTCGCTACCACTGATGACTTAGTGGCTGTGGCTACTGACCCGGAAAATCATCACCGTGCCGTAAGTGTGGCGCTGATCAATGTTCATGCGGCCTCAGTGATTCTTCGGGGGCGTGGACTAATAACGAAGAATGAGGCGATAAACCTAGTAAAAGTTGCGAAAGGAATGTTTTACCCTGATAGATTGTGGCCTTTGATGCTACGCAGAGCGAATATAACCGATCCGGACGGAAACCTGGCAAGAGTATGCGTGAATGTCGATATAAAGAAGTTGGATGCTTTCCGGGCTGTACGATTCATTGGCAGTGTTCCAGACCTTTCAGTTACCAAAGGCTTCGAATTACTGCCTCGAAAACCCCGTTATGCTGGATATGATCCTCTAGGGGGAGAGGCTGTAGAAAGCATAAGCAAAGAGCTTCTCTACTGGATTTTCGGTACAGGGCGCTATCAGAAGTACATATGGCCGCTCGTCGTTACATCCACCGCCTTCAGTCAGGGTAAAGGGCTCGATAGCACCCCAGAGTCCTTGCGTGAAATTCTCGCTATTGCTATTAAGGAAATGCTTAGCAATGTCGAGGATGCCGCTGCGCGGATTGTAGATGAAATGAGATTTCTGGGAGAGCTCGAGACGGAAGTAATGGTCTGGATAGCTGCCAAAAAACTTTATCACGATAGTTCACACAAAGAGATTCCGGTTGCTTTTTCCGTGCAACAGAAGGTGAGGGAGGAGATAGCCATATCGCATGGGTACGACGGATGGTCCTCCTTGATTTCAGACTGTAATTCAGGGAAAATATTTGACGCCATTCCAATGCGATGGATAGAAAATGCTTGTCTTGTCAAAGCCCGTGCTCAATCTGTATCTGCCGACTCGATTCCACCTCGTGTTGACAGGTGAAATCCCGCATTCGGTGTTACTGAGCCTCTTTCATCCTAAGTAGTCGCAGGTCGGCAGTATGGGGACGGCTTGGACGATGGTGCCGATGCCGCGGGTGAAGCATCTGGCTCGGTGGAAGATCCGCCAGGTCTTCCGCTGGGCGAAGGCGCGTCCGCCGCGGGCTCTGAGTCGTACGTGGTCGCGGTTGAACTGCTGGTAGTGCTCGGGCTGTTCGCGGTGGTGGTATGACGTCTGCCCGTTCTCCCCGCCGACGCGGGGGTGTTCCGTCCGACCAGCGTGCCCGATGGCGTCTCGTGCTGTTGCGAGCTTTCATTCAGCGCCTCGACTCGCGCCCGGCCTGTCACGATCCGACCTGCTACCGCCATACGCCGCCAACAGCGGGGCTCATGACCGGCCCGTGACCAGCAGCGTCCAGGAGCCGGCAGAGGTTCTCCCGTGGGAGTCCGGCCAGAGGTGGCGGTCCCACAGGATTGATAGGCGAAGACCGAAGCCGACTGCCCTCTTTCAGCTCGCCCCATGACTTGCTCCAGTACCGCGCCCTTGGCCGGGAACACGTGTCAGAGGTCCTCTCCACCTCTTCGTCCGCACTGGTCTCGTCCCCGATCGGGTACGTCGGCCGGCGTACGCTGCGGCGACAGCACACCACCACGCCGTCTTCCACCCTCGGTGGCGGGCTTTGTCGGCGACGATGAGCTGCACTCGGCCACCACGTACGACTGCGAACCTCAGGTGTTCACCGACGCCGTGTACGGGGCGTGGCTGAGCGGGCTCACGAGTTCGGCGAGGGCGCGTTCCAGGTCGTGGAGGTGGGTCAGGGCGGGATGTGCCGCGGTGGAGCGGTGGGCGTGGGCGGGTGCGGCCGGGATCGCGCCGGGCCGGGGCGAGGTGAGGACCTCGACCGCGGACCGGACCCGCCAGCAGGCGGCCGTGAGGCGGTCGTCGTGCGAGGCGTCCGGGTCGGCGGCGACGAGAGCCAGGCCGCGGACCTCGCGGGCGCAGTCGTCGAGGAGAGCCAGGACCCTGCGGGCGCGCGCCTTGCGGGCGCGCAGTGGGTTGAGCGGGTGGACCAGGGGCGCGAGGGAGAGCCGTACGCGCCCCAGCAGCATTTCGAGCTCGGCGATGTGGGGCTCCGGGTCCGTATCCGGGGTACCGGCGAGCCGCGCAGCGGCCTGGGCGGTGCACTCGTGAACGCAGCCCAGTGCGCGCTGGATCCACGCATGGGTCGTCGCGTGCGTGGTCACGGGGAGCACCAGCAGCACCGCGAGGGCCGCCCCGAGCGCCCCGATCCCGGTCTCCGCCAACCGCAGGAGGAGCAGTTCCGGGTTCAGCACCCCCAGCAGGCCGTAGAGGAGCGAGATCATCAACGTGACGGCGAACATCATCCAGGAATACGACACCGCGGCTGTATAGAAGATCCCGAAGACGCACACCGCGACGACGGCCGCGGTCGGGGCCCCCGCGCCGTCGAGGGGGAGGGCCACGACGAACCCGGCGGCGATGCCGACGACGGTCCCCAGGACCCGCCGGAACCCCCGGACCAGGGTCTCTCCG
Source organism: Streptomyces sp. NPDC041970 (assembly GCF_055588985.1). Classification (NCBI taxonomy): domain Bacteria; kingdom Bacillati; phylum Actinomycetota; class Actinomycetes; order Kitasatosporales; family Streptomycetaceae; genus Streptomyces; species Streptomyces sp. NPDC041970. The sequence continues at coordinate 48,243 of NZ_JBVJCD010000031.1, read as the reverse complement.
CGCGAGGTCGTGTTCACGAAGACCCACCAGGTGGCGCCGACCGCCCAGTACCACCGCTGGTCCGACAGCACCTGCCCGAGGCCCAGCGCGAAGGCCCCGCCCAGCGTGGCCTGGACGGCCTGCCGGGTGGTGATCCGGGCCAGCCCGCGGCCCTCGGGGGGCGCGGGCTGGACCGCGGCGGGCAGCCGCCGCTCGTAGCACCACACGCCGAACCGCACGGTGGAGGAGGCGGCGAGGGCCAGCGCGACGGCGGCGTACAGCTCGGGCAGCCGCTCGGGCGCCGTGTGCAGGAACTGGGCGGCGAAGAACATCATGAACGCGAAGACGCCGAGCGCGTGCCCGCGCGGCCCCCACCGCCGGGCGTACACGCCGGCGCCCATGACGGCGAGGAAGGCGAGGTCGCGGGCGACGGGATGGCCGTGCAGCGTCGCGGCGACGGCGAGCACGGGCAGGCCGGCCACCGGCAGCAGGGCGGTGGTGACCGCCTGTCCGCGCACGGTCGGGTCGCTCACGGTGAAGAGGGCGAGCAGCGCCGCGAGGCCGCCGGTGACGGCGGCGTCCAGCGGATGGCCCGCGAGGCCGCACAGCACGACCGCGAGAGTGATCCCCAGCACGGCCCGCGCGGCGAACCGCAGCCGCACCCGTCCGGGGTCCGGGGCCACGAACACCCTCTTCAGCACGTTTCCACCCCTTCCGCGTCCACCGCGGCACTCGCATGAAAAAGGCGCCGCGGAGATCCGCAGCGCCATCGACACCCCCATGACAGCACCCGGTGGGCGCGTGGATCAACCGGAGCGGGTCGCAGTGGGCCATTGGCCCAGCACATCGAGCAGACGGTCGACCATCGGCAGGCCAACGGACCACAGGGGCGGACATCGGGGTGATCCGGCCCCCGGATACAGTCGGGGCCGCACCGGACGCGACGGAGAGGACCCGCGGATCATGGCGGTGGACGTGCTCGACACCCGCATCCTGCGCCTGCTGATCGAGCGGCCGCGCACCAGCGTGCGGGAGTACGCGCGCATCCTCGGCGTGGCCCGCGGCACGTTGCAGGCCCGCCTGGACCGGCTGGAGCGGGACGGCGTGATCACCGGGACCGGGCCGACCCTCTCCCCCGCCGCCCTCGGCCACCCGGTGCTCGCCTTCGTCCACCTGGAGGTCACCCAGGGGCGCCTGGTGGAGGTGGGCGACGCGCTGGCGGCCGTGCCGGAGATCATCGAGGCGTTCTCCACGACGGGCGGCGGCGACCTGCTGACCCGCGTCGTGGCCCGCGACAACGGTCACCTGGAGGACGTGATCCAGCGGTTGATCCAACTGCCGGGGGTGGTCAGGACGCGGACGGACGTGGCGCTGCGCGAGCGGGTGGCGCACCGGGTGCTGCCCCTGGTGGAGTCCGTGGGCCGGGCGGCGGGGGGCCGGGAGCGGAGCGGACCGGCGCGCTCCGCCGAACCGGCCGGGGGCGACCCGGCCTGACCGTCCGCTGCGCCATGCTGGGGTCCATGACCACGCACTCCGCCGCCCCGTCCGCCGCGCCCGTCCACGTCGTCTTCGATCTCGACGGGACGCTGGTGGACAGCGAACCGAACTACTTCGAGGCGAGCCGCCGCCTGCTCGCCCGGTACGGGGTGCGGGACTTCGGCTGGGAGGACCACACCCGGTTCATCGGGATCGGCACCCGCGAGACGCTGACCGCCCTGCGCGCGGAGTACGGGATCGACGCCCCGGTCGACGAGCTGCTCGCCGGGAAGAACGCCCTGTACCTGGAGTTGGCGGGGGCCCGCACCGAGGTGTTCCCGCAGATGCGCGCCTTCGTGGAGCGGCTGCACGCCGCGGGGGCGCCGATGGCGGTCGCCTCCGGCTCGTCCCGTGCCGCGATCGGGGCGGTGCTCGCCGTGACGGGGTTGGACGCGTACATCCCGCTGTACGTCTCCGCCGAGGAGGTCGCGCACGGCAAGCCGGAACCCGACGTGTTCCTGGAGGCGGCGCGGCGGCTGGGGGCGCGGCCGGCCGACTGCGTGGTGCTGGAGGACGCCCCGCCCGGTGCGGCGGCCGCGCGGGCCGCCGGCATGAGGTGCGTCGCCGTCCCCTACCTGCCCGCGACCGCCGCCGACCCGGCGTTCGGGGCGGCGGACCTGCTGTTCGCGGACGGGCAGTCCGCGTTCACCGCCGAGGCCGCGTACGCCTGGCTGTTCGGCTGATCCGCCCGCGCGGCGCGGACCGCGTACGCCCGGCCGCCCGGCCGGTCCGCGCCGCTGCTCGCGGGGAGGGGCGCGCAGGGGCGGGCGGGCCGTCAAGCGGGCCCGGCGAAAGGGCAGTCGGGGCGCCTGGGGTCCGCCGGACGGATATCCTGATCATGTCCTTCGCCCCACCGCCCCGGACTCCGCCGGAGACCGGTCGCGCGAGGTGGGCCGACTGTCGGAACGGGCCACCATTCGAGAGAGGTGTACAGGTGCTGGTAGCTGGTCGGTACCGGTTGGTATCCCCCATCGGCCGTGGCGGCATGGGCGAGGTGTGGCGCGCCACGGACGAGGTGCTGGGCCGGTCGGTGGCGGTGAAGCTGCTGCTGGGGGACCAGGCGGACGCCTCCTCGACCGCCCGCTTCCGGCTGGAGGCGCAGACCGCCGCCCGCCTCAGCCACCCGCACCTGGTGGCCGTGTTCGACTTCGGGGCCTGGGAGGACCGCTTCTTCCTGGTGATGGAGCTGGTCGAGGGGCAGAGCCTGGGGGACCTGTTGGCCGCCCAGGAGCGGGTCCATCCCGAACAGGTCGCGCTGATCGCGGGTCAGGCGGCCGCCGGGCTGGCCGCCGCGCACCGCCAGGGCGTCGTCCACCGGGACATCAAGCCGGGGAACCTGATGCTGGGCGCGGACGGTTCGGTGAAGATCGGCGACTTCGGCATCGCCCAGTTCGTCGACGACCCCTCCACCGCGCTGACGACGGCCGGCCAGATCGTGGGCACCAGCCTCTACCTGGCGCCCGAGCGCGCCCTCGGGCGCACCGCGGACGCGGCGTCCGACATGTACTCCCTCGGGTGCGTCGTCTACCAACTGCTGCTCGGCGATCCGCCGTTCCGCTCCGACACGGCGACGGCGACGCTCTACCAGCATGTCGACACCCCGCCGGTGCCGCTGCGCCAACGGGGCGTCGACATCTCCCCCGCCTTCGACGCGTACCTGCTCGGCCTGCTGGCCAAGCAGCCCGAGGAGCGGCCCACCGCGCAGCAGGTCTCCGACTGGTTCCGCACCGACGCCTGGCGCGGCCGCCCGGAGCCGCTGCCGATGCAGGCGGCGGCGCCCCGCCGGGCCGCCGCCCCGGCCCCCGTGCCGTCCGTCCCGGCGGGTCCGCCCGCGGCGCCCACCGGCCCCATGACGTACCGGCTCCCCCAGCCCACCGGTCGAAGACGCGGCGCGCCCGCCCGGTCCGCGCCCGCCCGCCGGGGCGGGGCCCGCGAGGCGATCCGCCGGCGGCCGAGGGTGGCCAGCGCCATCGCGGGGACGGCGACGTTCCTGGCCGCCGTGTATCTGGGGATGATCCTGTTCTCCCCCGAGTCCAGCTCGGCCGACACGCCGAACCCCGGCACGTCCACCGGCCCTGCCGAGACCGTCGGGGACGGCGGGGAGCGGCAGAGCCCCGAACCCGGCGGGGGGCAGGGGCGGGGCGAGCAGGACGACTGACGCCCGCGCTGCCAGGACGGGTTGGGCGGACCTCGGGCCGCGGCGCGGCGAGGGGCGCTGCCGGGACGGCGGTTCGGACGGCGTACGGTTTCGCCTGCCCACGGACAAGCGGTGGGCGGCCACCGGAGGAACGGACCGAGGACGGCATGGAGATCAGCGCACGGGAACTCAACCGCTCCACGCTCGCCCGGCAGTTGCTGCTGGGCCGAGAGCCCCTGGACGCCGCCGAGGGGGTCCGCCGCGTGGTCGCGCTCCAGGCCCAGCAGCCGGCCTCGCCCTACCTCGCCCTGTGGAACCGGCTCGCGGAGTTCGACCCGGCCGAGCTCGACCGGGCGTTCGCGGACCGCACCGTCGTCAAGGCGACGCTGTTGCGGCTCACGCTCCACGCCGTGCACGCCGACGACCACCCCGCCTTCCGGGAGGCCATGCACCCGGTGATCCTGGCCGCCCGACTGGGCCCCCGGTTCGCCGCGTCCGGGCTGACGGCCGAGGACGCCGACGCGCTCGTCCCCGCCCTGCTGGAGTTCGCGGACCGGCCGCGCACCACCGCCGACTGCCTGGCGTGGCTGGGCGAACGGCTCGGCGCGCCGCCGGAGCCGGAGGCGTGGTGGGGGCTGCGGCAGTTCGCGCCGCTGCTCCACGCGCCCACCGCCCCGCCCTGGTCGTTCGGGCACCGGCCCTCGTACATCGCGCCCCGGACCGGCCCCGTGCGGACGGACCCGGAGGCGTCGGCCGCGTCCCTGCGGACGCTCGTCACGCGCTACCTCGAAGGGTTCGGGCCCGCCTCGGTCGCGGACGTGGCGCAGTTCGCCCGGATCACCAGGGGCCGGGCGCGGACGGCGCTGACGCAGCTCTCCGGGGGCCTGGAGCGGTTGGCGGGGCCGGGGGGCGAGGAGCTGTTCGACCTGCCGGGCGCGCCGCGCCCGGACGGGGCGACGGCCGCGCCGCCCCGGCTGATGGCGATGTGGGACAGCGTCCTGCTGGCGTACGCGGACCGCGGCCGGGTCCTGCCCGAGCCGTACCGCAGGACAGTGATCCGCACCAATGGCGACGTACTGCCGACGCTGCTGGTCGACGGGTACGTGGCCGGGGTGTGGCGGCCGGTCGCCGGGGGCGTCGAGGCGACGGCGTTCCACCCGCTGTCCGACGAGGTCTGGGAGCGGCTCGGCGCCGAGGCCCGCGCGCTGGCCGCGTTCCTCGCCGACCGCGAACCGGAGGCGTACCGGCGCTACGGCCACTGGTGGAGCCGCCTCCCGGAGGCGACCGTACGGCTGCTGCCGACGGACTGACCCAGCGGCCCCCGGGCGCCGGAGCGGCGGCCCCTACAGCGGGGTCGCCGCCCGCAGGACGAGGAAGAGCGCCACGGCCGCGTTGAGCGCGGACAGCGCGGAGACCGTGGTCCCGGCCGCCGCGACGAACGCGGCGGCCCCTGCGGGGGTGAGGGCGGGGGGCCAGCCGCGGTCCGGGGGGACCGGGCCCAGGAGCGCGGCCACGCGGCGGGGCACCGGGCCGGCGGCGGCGAGTGCGGCGAAGGCCGGGGCGGTGGGGGCCGGGCCGGAGACGAGCGCCGCCTTGCCGACCGCGCGGGCGGTCGCCCGGCGGTCGCCGGTGGCCTGGGCCGCCTCCTCGTCGGCCCAGCGCTCCGTGCTGTAGACCAGGGCCGCGTGCAGCGGGCGCAGCAGGGGGTTGACGCAGCCGGCCAGCCGGGTCGCGAGCAGCAACCGGTGGTGGTGTCCGGCCAGATGGGCCCGCTCGTGGGCGAACAGGGCCCGCCGCTCCGCCGGTTCCAGGGACCGCAGCATGGCGGTGGAGACCATCACCCGGCCCGGCGAGCCGGGCAGCGCGTAGGCGTACGGCACGGTGTCGGGGAGCACGGCGACGTCGCCGCCGGGCAGCCGGGCGGCGACCCGGTGGGCCCGCGCGCGGAAGCGGTAGTGGCGTCCGAGCGTGAGCGCGCAGGCGGCCGTGACGGCGGCGAGCGCGAGGACGGCGGCCTTGCCGGCGAACGCGTCGTGCGGGACGGCGTCGCGGACCGCCTTGTCGGACCACCCGTCGGGCAGCGGGTTGCCGGGCAGTTGGGCGGTGCCGACGACGACCAGCAGCCCGAGGCAGAGCAGGCTGCACGCGGCGAGGATGACGGCGACGGCGGCCAGCAGGCGGGCCGCCCTGCGGGGGTGCAGGTGCTGTTCGGCGAGGCGGGCGATCGGCAGCGCGGTCAGCGGCAGGACGAGGGGCAGGTAGACGAACACGCCCATCGTCAGCGCTCCGGCCGGTCCGCGGTCGCGCCGGGGTCCTCGGGGCCGGTCTCCGCGAGGAGGGAGCGCAGCAGCTCCTCGTCGTGGGGCGACAGCACGGAGACGAAGCTGGAGAGGACCGCGTCCCGGTCGCTCTGCTTGTCCAGCAGCCGGCGCATCCGCAGCGCCGCGAGGCCCGCCTCGTCCGCGACGGGCTGCCACAGGACGGGGCGCCGCGGCCCGCTGCGGGCGACCGCCTGCTTGGCGTGCAGCCTGGTCAGGATGGTGATGACCGTGCTGTACGAGAGGGTGCCGCCGAGACGCTGGAGCACCCAGGCGGCGGTCACCGGCTCGCCGGCCTCGCCCAGCGCCGAGAGGACCTGTGCCTCCAGCTCGCCCTGTCCGCGTCTGCGGGCGGGCGTCGCCCGCTCCCCACCGGCTCCTTCGGCGTCCACGGTCTGCGGCTCCCCTCTCCGTTCGGCGGCCCGGTCCGGCCGTCGGCCGGCCGGGCATCAGGCGATCGTATCCAGCCCGCCGAGCCCCCGGCCACCGGCCGGGGGCGCGCCCGCCCCGGCCCCGTAAATCTACAGTGCTGTAGATTGACGGGGTCGCCGCAGCGGGCCCGTGCCGCCATCCCTGGCGCGGTCGCCCCTGCGCACGCATCCGTCACCGCAAGGGAGAACACCATGGGCGTGAGCCTGGCCAAGGGCGGAAACGTCTCGCTGAGCAAGGAGGCCCCCGGTCTGACCGCGGTCCTCGTCGGCCTCGGCTGGGACGTCCGCACCACGACCGGAGCCGACTACGACCTGGACGCGAGCGCGCTGCTCTGCGACGCGTCGGGCACGGTCCTCTCCGACCGGCACTTCGTCTTCTACAACAACCTCACGAGCCCGGACGGCTCGGTCGAGCACACCGGGGACAACCTCACCGGGGAGGGCGAGGGCGACGACGAGACCGTCAAGGTCGACCTCGCGGCCGTGCCGGCGGCCGTCGCGAGGATCGTCTTCCCGGTCTCGATCCACGAGGCGCAGGACCGGGGGCAGAGCTTCGGCCAGGTGCGCAACGCCTACATCCGCGTGGTGAACCAGGCGGGCGGCGCGGAGATCGCCCGCTACGACCTCAGCGAGGACGCCTCCGCCGAGACGGCCATGGTCTTCGGCGAGCTGTACCGGCACGGGGCGGAGTGGAAGTTCCGGGCGGTCGGCCAGGGTTACGCCTCCGGTCTGGGCGGTATCGTCGCCGACTACGGCGTCCGCCTCTGAGCCTCGGACACCTCGTCCGCCGACGGGCCTCCGCCGCGGGGCGCGGAGGCGACGCGCCCACACCCCAGCCACCACCGCACCGAAGGCGGCACCATGACGATCAACCTCACCAAGGGCCAGCAGGTCAGCCTCACCAAGTCCGGCGGCGGCGAACTCGACGTCGTCCGCATGGGGCTGGGCTGGAAGTCCGCGCCCCGCAAGGGGTTCCTGGCCCGGCTGACCGCGCGCGAGATCGACCTGGACGCCTCGGCGGTGCTCTTCGCGGGGGCGGACCCGCAGGACGTGGTCTTCTTCCAGCACCTGACCAGTGACGACGGCTCGGTCCGGCACACCGGGGACAACCGGGTGGGCGGGGCGGGCCAGGGCGGCGACGACGAGTCCATCGTCGTCGACCTGCGGCGCGTGCCGGTCCACGTGGACCAGATCGTCTTCACGGTGAACTCCTTCACCGGTCAGACCTTCGAGGAGGTGGAGGCCGCGTTCTGCCGGCTGGTCGACGAGAGCACCGGCCAGGAGCTGGCCCGCTACACCCTGACCGGCGGCGGGCGGCACACCGCCCAGATCATGGCCAAGGTCCAGCGCGCCGGCTCCGGTTGGCAGATGAAGGCCATCGGCGCGGCGGCGGACGGGCGGACCTTCCAGGACCTCATGCCGGCGGTCGCGCAGCACCTGTAGCCCCGTCGCCCGCCCCCGCGCCGACCCCCTCGGCGTCGTGCGCGCGGCCGGGGCCGCCCACGGGCCCCGCGAGCGGCCCCGGCCGCACCGCAAGGCGGCGGGCGGCGCGGTCGCCGTCGCGCCGGTGGCGCGCGGCCCTGACCAGGGCGGCCATGACCCGGACGTCCTCGCCCATCTCGGGGTGCCACTGGACGCCGAGCACCAGGCTCTCCGCTCCCGGCAGTTCCAGCGCCTCCACGGTCCCGTCCGGCGCGTGCGCCGACGCCGCCAGGCCGGCGCCGAGCCGGTCCACGGCCTGGTGGTGGTAGGCGGGCACCACCACCGTCTCGGGCACGGCCTCGGCGTACGCCGTACCGGGCACGGGGGTCACCGGGTGGCTGCCGAAGACGCCGGGGCCGCCGGTGTGGTCGTCCAGGTGCTGGTGCAGGGTGCCGCCGCGGGCGACGTTCAGCAGTTGCATCCCGCGGCAGATGCCGAGCAGGGGGACCCGCCGCTCGAGCGCCGCCGTGATCAGGGCCAGTTCCCAGGCGTCGCGTTCGGGGGCCGGGGGGCCGGTGCGGGGATCGGCGGCCGCGCCGTAGCGGGCCGGTTCGACGTCCGCGCCGCCCGCGATGACCAGGCCGTCCAGGGCGGCGACCGCCTCGCCCGCCGCGCCCGGCGCGTCGTCGGGCGGCAGCAGCACCGCGAGCCCGCCCGCCGCCCGGACCAGGCGCGGATAGGCGGCGGGCAGCAGTACGGCGGGCATGTCCCACGCGCCCCAGCGGGCGGGGTCCTGGTAGGTGGTGACGCCGATGACGGGCCGGGGCACGGGGCACACTCCTCGGATCGCGGTGGTGGGGGCGGGCGCGTTCAGTCACGGGCCAGTTCCGCCTGGGCGGCCGCCAGTGCGGCGAACTCCTCCTCGGGGGCCTCGGCGACCAGCCGGTGGCGGCTGTAGAACGCGAAGTAGGCGAGCGCGACCGCGTAGACGCCGAGCGCGACGAACGCCGCGTCGCGGTCCACCAGGAAGGTCGCCACCAGGGCCGCGCACGCCAGGAGCAAGGCGACCGACGAGGTCAGCGCGCCGCCGGGCGTCCGGTAGGGGCGCGGCAGGTCCGGTTCGCGGCGGCGCAGCACCAGGTGGGAGAGCGCCATGAGGGCGTAGCTGATGGTGGCGCCGAAGACGGCGGCGTTCAGCATCCGGCCGCCGTTCCCGCTCCAGGCGGCGAGCGCGAACCCGATGGCGCCGGGGACCACCAGGGCGAGGTAGGGGGACTTGCGGCGGTTGGTCAGCGACAGGAAGCGCGGCAGGTAGCCGGCCCTGGACAGGGCGAACAACTGGCGGGAGCCGGCGTAGACGAGGGAGAAGAAGGAGGCGACGAGGCCGGCGAGGCCCGCGTAGTTCACGAACCGGCTCAGGGCTGTCGGCCCGCCGCCGCCCTCCAGGGCCACCACGAGCGGGTCGCCTGCCTCCTTGATGGCGTCGGCGCCCCGCACCCCGGTGGCGGCGACGAAGGTGACGACCGCGAGGCCGACCAGCACGAGGAGCGAGGCGGTGAGCGCTCTCGGCATCGAGCGGACCGGGTCCTCGGCCTCCTCGGCGGCGAGCGGCACGCCCTCCACGCCGAGGAAGAACCACATGCCGAAGGGCAGGGCGGCCCAGATCCCGAGGAGCCCGAAGGGCAGCCAGGACGAGGACCCGAACGCCCCGGCGTCCGGCGGGATGTCGTCGAGGCGGCCCGCGTCGAACGCGGTGAGCGCGCCCGCCGCGAACACGAGGAGGGCGGCCACCGCGATCGCGGTGACCACCAGGCTGAAGCGCAGCGCCTCGCCGACGCCCCAGAGGTGGATGCCGATGAAGAGCGCGAAGCAGGCGGACAGGACGGGCAGGCCGGAGGTGAGGCCGAACAGTCCGAGCGATTCCACGTAGTCGCCGATGAAGAGGGAGATGGCGGCGGGGGCGAGGACGTACTCGATGAGGATGGCCGTGCCGGTCAGGAAGCCGCCCCAGGGGCCGAGCGCGCGCCGGGCGAAGCCGTAGCCGCCGCCCGCCGTGGGCAGGACGGCGGAGAGTTCCGCGAGGGCGAAGACGAGGCACGCGTACATGACGCCCATCAGGACCATGGCCGCGGCGAGGCCGCCGAACCCGCCCTCGGCCAGCCCCATGTTCCAGCCGGAGAAGTCGCCGGAGACGACGTACGCCACGCCGAGCCCGGTCAGCAGCAGCCATCCGGCGCTCCCCCGCCGCAGGGTCCTGCGGCGCAGGTACGCGTCGGCGTCCGAGGCGTCCGGGCTCGCGTCGCCGGGCGGGTCGGCGGGGGTGTCGGTTCCCTGGGCCATGGGGTGCTCCAGACGTGGGTCGACGGCGCGGCGGGCCTCCGGCGCGGGCGGGCCTGGGTCGAAGTCTCGTCGCCACACCCTTGTGGAAGGTCCAGGCGCAGCACAAGGGGCGTGCGTTCGTCAGCGGTCGCGCCGCGCCGCCGGCCGGCTCAGGCGAGGAAGCCGCGCAGCAGTGCGGCGGTGCCGCCGCAGTGTTCGCGCATCGCCTCGCGCGCCGCGTCCGCGTCCCGGTCGAGGACCGCCTCGACGACGGCCGCGTGCTGCCGCTGGGAGTGCTCCAGGTTGCGCACCAGCAGGGGTATGCAGTCGAGCAGGTCGTTGAGGGCGGCCCGGACGGCGGCGTAGCGCCCGGCGAGGGAGGGGGAGCCGGCCAGTTCGGCGAGCGTGAGGTGGAACAGGGTGTCCTGCCGGCGGTAGTCCTCCAGTCGGGCCGCGCGCGTCGCCGCGAGCGCCGCCCGCAGCCGGGCCGCTCCGTCGGGGGCGAGCCCTTCGGCGCACAGGCCCGCCGCCCCCGTCTCCAGCACCTCGCGGAAGCGCAGGGTGTCCTCGACGTCCACGGCGGCGACCCGGCGGCGCAGTTCGCCGCCGCCGTCGGGGGCGGCGCGCGGCAGGACGAACGTGCCGCCGTAGCGCCCGCGCCGGCTCTCCACCAGCGCCTGGTCCTGGAGGACCTTGAGCGCGTCGCGCAGGGTCGCCCTGCTGACGCGCAGGCGGCGGGCCAGCTCCCGTTCCGGGGGCAGGCGTTCGCCGGGCGGGACCAGGCCCAGGCGCAGGAGCTGGAGGAGCTGTTCGAGCGCCTCCTCGAAGCCGTTGCCCGCGCGGACCGGGCGCAGGACCGTGCCCGGCCCGGCCGGCGCCGTCGCGGCGGACCCCGGCGGCCGGTCGGCGCCGGGCGGGGCGGCCGGGGGCGCCGCCGCCGGACGGGTGCCGGACGCTCTCCTTCCGGTGGTCATCCGCGCATTCCCTTCCCAAGCAATGGTCCAGCGTCATACCTTATGCCTCCCGTTTCTCCCCGAGGAGGCGTCCCGTGGCAGAGCGCACACCCCCGCTCGGCGTCGACCAGCTCCGCTCGCGCGTCGCGGACGGGTCGCTGGACACCGTGGTGCTGGCCTTCCCGGACATGCAGGGCCGCCTCCAGGGGAAGCGGTTCGCGGCCCCGTTCTTCCTGGAGGAGGTGCTGGAGCACGGCTCCGAGGGCTGCGCCTACCTGCTCGCCGTGGACACCGAGATGCGGACCGTCGACGGCTACGCGATGTCCTCGTGGGAGAACGGCTACGGCGACTTCGCCATGGTCCCCGACCCGGCGACGCTGCGGCCCGTCCCGTGGCACGAGGGGACGGCCCTGCTCATCGCGGACCTCGCCTGGCACGACGGCAGCCCGGTGGCGGCCGCGCCGCGCGGGATCCTGCGCCGCCAGCTCGACCGGCTCGCCTCGCTGGGCTACCGGGCGCAGGTCGGCACCGAGCTGGAGTTCATCGTCTTCCGCGACAGCTACGAGGAGGCCTGGGACCGCGACTACCGCGGGCTGACCCCGGCCAACCAGTACAACGTCGACTACTCGATCCTCGGCACCGGCCGCGTCGAGCCGCTGCTGCGCCGCGTCCGCAACGAGATGCGGGCGGCCGGGCTGAGCGTCGAGTCCGCCAAGGGCGAGTGCAATCCGGGCCAGCACGAGATCGTCTTCCGGTACGACGAGGCGATGACCACCTGCGACCAGCACGCCGTCTACAAGACGGGCGCCAAGGAGATCGCGGCCCAGGAGGGCCTCTCGCTGACGTTCATGGCCAAGTACGACGAGCGCGAGGGCAACTCCTGCCACATCCACCTCTCGCTCACCGACGAGGACGGCGGGAACGCGATGGCCGGGGACGGCCCGGACGGCATGTCGGAGCTGATGCGGCACTTCCTGGCCGGACAGCTCGCCGCCCTGCGGGACTTCTCCCTGCTGTACGCGCCCAACATCAACTCCTACAAGCGCTTCCAGCCCGGCTCCTTCGCCCCCACCGCCGTCGCCTGGGGCGTCGACAACCGCACCTGCGCGCTGCGCGTCGTCGGCCGGGGCCGCTCGAAGCGCTTCGAGAACCGGCTCCCCGGCGGCGACGTCAACCCGTACCTCGCCGTGGCCGGCCTGGTCGCCGCCGGGCTGTACGGGGTCGAGCGCCGACTGCCGCTGCCGCCGGCCTGCACGGGCAACGCCTACACCGGGGAATGGGACCGGGTGCCGACGAGCCTGCGCGAGGCGGCCGAGCTGTGGGAGGCCAGCCCCATCGCGAAGGAGGCGTTCGGCGAGGAGGTCGTCGATCACTACCTCAACATGGCGCGGGTCGAACTCACCGCGTACGACGCGGCCGTGACCGACTGGGAGCTGCGCCGCTCCTTCGAACGCCTCTGACCCGGCGCACGCCCTCCGCCCCCACGCCCCCGACCCGCGATCGAGGCCCGCACGTGACCCACCCCGCACCGCACGCCCTGGACGTGCTCGACCCGGCGACCGCCGAGGTCGTCGCCACCGTCCCCGCGGCCTCCGCCGCCGACGTGGACGCCGCCGTGGTCCGCGCCGCCGCCGCCCAGCGCTCCTGGTCGGCGGCGGCGCCCGCCGACCGGGCCCGGCTGCTGCGCCGCTTCGCCGCCGTCGTCGACGAGCACGTGGAGGAGCTGGCGCGGCTGGAGGTCCGCGAGGCCGGCCACACCATCGGCAACGCCCGCTGGGAGGCCGGCAACGTCCGCGACCTGCTCGACTACAGCGCGGGCGGGGCCGAACGCCTCCTGGGGCGGCAGATCCCGGTGGCGGGCGGGATCGACTTCACGCTCCTGGAGCCGCTCGGCGTCGTCGGCGTCATCGCTCCGTGGAACTTCCCCATGCCGATCGCCGCCTGGGGCACGGCCCCGGCGCTCGCGGCGGGCAACGCCGTCCTGCTCAAGCCCGCCGAGACGACCCCGCTGACCGCGCTGCGCCTGGCCGGACTCGCCCTGGAGGCGGGGCTCCCCGACGGGCTGTTCCAGGTGCTGCCGGGCGAGGGGCCGGTGGCCGGGGGCGCCCTGGTCGAGCACCCCGGCGTCGCCAAGATCGTGTTCACCGGCTCGACCCGGACCGGCAAGCGCGTCATGGCCCGCTGCGCCGAGCACGTGAAGCGGCTGACCCTGGAACTGGGCGGCAAGAGCCCCAACATCGTCTTCGCCGACGCCGACGTGGAGGCCGCGGCGGCGGCCGCGCCCATGGCCTTCGCGGACAACGCGGGCCAGGACTGCTGCGCCCGCACCCGCGTCCTGGTCCAGCGGTCCGTGTACGAGCGCTTCCTCGACCTGCTCGTCCCGGCCGTCGCCGCCGTGGTGGTGGGCGACCCCGCCGACGAGAGGACCCGCATGGGGCCGCTGATCTCGGCCCGCCAGCGGGACCGGGTGGCGCGGTACGTCGACGGCGCCCGCGCCGACGACGGCGTACGGGCCATCGTCGGCGAGGCTCCCGAGGGGCCCGGATTCTGGTATCCGCCGACCGTGCTCGCCGGGGTGTCGCCGGACGCGCCGGTGGCCGCGGAGGAGGTCTTCGGGCCGGTGGCGGTGGTCCTGCCCTTCGACGACGAGGAGGACGCCGTGCGCCTGGCGAACGCCACCGCCTACGGTCTGGCGGGCTCGGTCTGGACGCGGGACGTCGGCCGCGCGCTGCGCGTCGGCCAGGGCCTGCGGGCGGGCAACCTCTCCGTCAACTCCCACGCGAGCGTGCGCTACGCGACGCCCTTCGGCGGCTACAAGCAGTCGGGCATGGGCCGTGAGCTGGGCCCGGACGCGCTGGCCGCCTTCACCGAGACCAAGAACGTCTTCATCAGCACGGAGGCCTGACACCATGACCGACCCGTCTTTCGTCTGCCGCCGCCTGGTCGGCCGCACCGCCGTCGTCACCGGGGCCGGCAGCGGCATCGGACGGGCCGCCGCACGCCGGCTGGCCGCCGAGGGCGCGCACGTGGTCTGCGCCGATGTGGACGAGGAGAACGGCAGGGCCGCCGCCGAGGAGGCCGCCGGACTCTTCGTCCGTACCGACGTCACCGACGCCGCGCAGGTGGACGCCCTGTTCGAGGCGGCGTTCGACGCGTACGGCTCGGTCGACGTCGCGTTCAACAACGCGGGCATCTCACCGCCCGAGGACGACTCCATCCTGGAGACCGGGCTGGAGGCCTGGCGCCGGGTGCAGGAGGTCAACCTCACCTCCGTCTACCTCTGCTGCAAGGCCGTCCTTCCCTACATGCGCGCCCAGGGCAGGGGCTCCATCATCAACACCGCCTCGTTCGTGGCCCGGATGGGCGCGGCCACCTCGCAGATCTCCTACACCGCCTCCAAGGGCGGCGTGCTGGCGATGTCGCGGGAGCTGGGCGTGCAGTTCGCGCGGGACGGCATCCGGGTCAACGCCCTGTGCCCCGGACCCGTCGACACCCCCCTGCTCCGGGAGCTGTTCGCCAAGGACCCGGAGCGGGCCGCGCGCCGGCTGGTGCACATCCCGCTCGGCCGGTTCGCCGAGCCCGCCGAGATCGCCGCCGCCGTCGCCTTCCTGGCCAGCGACGACTCCTCGTTCGTGAACGCCACGGACTTCCTGGTCGACGGCGGCATCGCCGGAGCCTACGTCACCCCGCTGTGAGCGGAGCCGCCGCCGGGCGCCGCGACCCGGTCCGGCCGCGGCGCCGCCCGGCTCAGCCCGGAACGGGCGCCGGGTTGCCCCGCAGCCGCTGGGCGCGGAGCACGAGCAGCATCGCGAAACGCTGGTCCGGCTCGTCGATGGCCTCCCCCCACAGCTCGCGGATCTGCCGCAGCCGGTAGCGGGCCGTCTGCGGGTGGACGCCGAGCCGGGCGGCCACCTCGGGCGCGCCGCCGGACGTCTCGATCCAGGCCAGCAGGGTCTCGGCCAGCCGCCGGGCCTGGCTCGGGCCGACGCCCTCCAGCGGGGCGAGGCAGCGCAGGGCCGACGCGTCGATCAACTCCTGGGCGGACAGCAGGAGCAGTTCCTCCGTGTGTTCGGTGCAGTGCAGCACCTCCCCCTGCGGCAGCAGATCCCTCTTCATCAACTGGACCGCCGTCTCCGCCCACCGCAGCGACGTCGCCGCGGCCGCCAGCGGCACCGGCGGGCCGATCGCGCCGGACCAGCCGGCCGTGGCCCGCCGCACCATCTCCGCACGGCCCGCCGTGTGCGGTTCCGGGATGACGATGCGCGGCTGCTCGCTCTCCATCTCCAGCAGGATCTCCTGCCCGACCGCCGGGGCCACGGCCTCGCGGGCGGGGCGCACGAGCACGCCCACCGCGATCGTCCCGGGCAGCTCCCAGCCGATGCGGGCCGCCCGCTCGGCCAGGGTCCGGGCGGACTCGCCGTGCTGCTCCGTCAGCAGGAGTTCGATCAACTGGCGCTGGAGGCGGAGCCGTTCGCTGGCGCGCCGGGCCGCCGCCTCGGCGTAGCCCCGTACCGACTGCTCCACCAGCCCGTCCAGGTACTCGAATCCCGACTCGGCCAGCTCGTACATGGCGGGCGCGGCGATGTCGACCTGCTGGCCGATCTCGGCGAACCGCCGCCAGGTGAGCCGTACCCCCAGGCGGTAGATGGCCTGGAGCGAGTCGAGGCTGCGGCCGTTCAGCCCCTCGCCCCGGCCGAACTCCTGGAACATCTCCGGCGGCACCCTCGGGTGGGCGCCGGAGGTGAAGTTGTGGACGAACCCCTCGATGGCGCGGCGGATGCCGACGAGGGCCAGGGGCTCCCCGGACTCCTCCTCGACGAGGTGGAGATAGGGGTAGTCCCGGCGGATCTCGTTCAGGATCGTCTGCGCCAGCTCCGGGGCCTCGGACAGGGCGATGGCGGCGAACCGGTCCAGCTTCGGCCGGGGGACCTCCTGCCAGGCGGGGCGGGTCATGGGGCCGCCGGTGCGGTGTCGTAGCTGATCAGCGGCGTGTTGGGCTGCTCGGGGGTGGCGTCGAGCAGCGCCACGGCACCGAACGCCGCACCGGTGGCGAGCGCCGCGGCCACCAGTGCGGTGACGGCGGCGGCGATGAGTCTGCGCATTGTCGGGTCAACTCCTTGCTGGAGGCGATCCCCACCCCGATAGCCGGGCCCCACCGGCTGGCACACAGTGTCGACAGCTCATTGACTTCCGTCAAGGGCTTGCCTACTGTCACGCCCATCAAGGGCTGACCGGCCCTGGGGCCCGTGCACCTCCGCGAAGAGATTCGACATCAGGAGTGCCCGGATGCGCCACCACGCTTCTCCCCTTTCGCTCGTCCTGCTGGGGGCAGGGGTCTTTCTGCTCGTACTCGCGCCGCTGCTCGTCTGGTACGTGCAGCCGCACGCCAAGCGCACCCCCATCGACATCGACACCACGACCGTCTTCACCGGGTCCGGCCGCTACTTCGACACCTCCCGCGTGGAGACGGTCCAGGGCGGGATCACGATCACCCGGCAGGTGCGCGGGGACGTGGCCGACAGCGTGGAGAGCGGCAACGCCGTCTGGGACGTGTCGACCTCGGTCGACCACGACGGGACGCTGCCCGCCTCCGACCCGCGCGACGCCCTCCAGTGGACGATGGAGCGCTGGGTGACCGACCGGTCCACCAACGAGCCGGTGCACTGCTGCGAGGAGTCCCCGGTCTTCGACGGCGAGGCGTACCTCAAGTTCCCCTTCGACGTGGAGAAGCGGGCCTACCGCTGGTGGGACGGCACGCTCGGCGGCGTGGTGCGGCTCTCCTACGCGGGCGAGAAGGAGGTGCAGGGCTACCGCGGCCTGCGCTTCACCGGCGAGGTCGCCCCCACCCGGACCGGGGTGCGGCAGGTTCCCGGCGTGCTCGTGGGCAGGGCGAAGACGCCCCAGGTGCTGGCCGAGGAGTGGTACGCCAACAGCGGCATCGAGCTGGTCGTGGACCGGCGGACCGGCCGCATCATGAACGCGGCGATCGGCCCGAGGAAGACGCTGCGCGCGCCGGGCTCGTCCAAGGACGCCGTCGTGCTGCTGGAGAGCGACCGGGTGGAGTTCACCCCCGAGACCCAGCGCAAGCAGGTGGAGCTGGCGTCGGCGGACAGCGACCGGCTGGCGATGCTCGGCACGACCGCGCCGGCCGGGGCGGCCGGAGTGGGCGGCGTGCTCACCGCGGTGGGAGTCTTCCTCGTCGCGCGGGGCCGGCGGGACCGGGCCGCGGAGGCGAACACTCACATGATGACGAGTCTGCCCCTCTGAGCGACGGTCAAGTTGTCGCTCCGGTGAGTAGCCGGGCGGGGACCCGTGGCCAAAACTGTCTATCCCCACCACAGCACGGCCCCCCGGTCACCCTTTTCCGCTCATCCCACTCCCGTACCCCGCGTCCCCGCCCGTCCGCGACCGTTCCCGCTCTCCCACCCGAGTCCCCGTTCCCCGAGCCGAGTTGGAGCGCCCCATGCCCCGGCACGTACCTCCTCCCCCGCTGCTCGATCCCGCTCCCCGTCCGGCCCCGGCCCGCACCGCCGCCTCCCCCGGACGCATCGTCTTCCTCGCCCACCGCGACCTGAGCAGCCCGTCCGCGGGCGGCTCGGAGCTGCTGGTCGACCAGCTCGCCCGCGGCCTCACCGAGCGCGGCCACGAGGTCACGCTGCTGTGCGGCGGGCGGGCCGCCGGCCGGTCCTACCGGGTCGTCTCCGCGGGCGGCCCGCTGGGGCACTACCTGGGCGCGCGCTCCGCGTTCGCCCGCCTGATCGGCGACTGCGACCTGCTGGTCGAGGTCTGCAACGGCGTGCCGTACCTGGCACCGCTGTGGCACCGCGGCCCCACGGTGTGCCTCGTCAACCACGTGCACACCGATCTGTGGGACATGCGCTTCCCCGCGCCGGTGGCCCGTGCCGGACGCGGGCTGGAGCACTGGGCCCTCTCCCGCGCCTACCGCGACCACCTGATGATCGCCGTGTCGCCGTCCACCGCCGGAGCCCTGCGCGAGCTGGGCGTTCCCGACCGGCGCATCCGGGTGGTGCACAACGGCGTGGAGGAGCCGGCCGCACAGGGCGACCGGTCCCCGACCCCGCTGTTCCTCGCCCTGGGCCGGCTCGTCGACTACAAGCGCATCGACCTGCTCCTCCAGTTGTGGGAGCGGGTGCGACCGGTCACCGGCGGCCGCCTCGTCATCGTCGGCGACGGCCCGGAGCGCGACCGGCTGGAACGACTGGCCGGGCCGGGCGTGGAGTTCGCCGGCCATGTGTCGGAGGCGGAGAAGCACCGGCTGCTCTGCGCCTCCTGGCTGCTGCTGCACCCGGCGGCGGTGGAGGGGTGGGGCCTCGTCGTGACGGAGGCCGGCGCTCGGTCCACCCCGACCCTGGGCTTCGACGTGCCGGGGCTGCGCGACTCCGTCGAGGACGGCGTCACCGGCGTCCTCGCGCGGGGCGCGTCCTCCTTCGCCGCGGCCTGGTGCGCGCTGGCGCTGGACGACGAGCGGCGCGAGGCGATGGGCAAGGCCGCCCGTGAACGCGCCGCCGCCTTCCGCTGGAGCGCCAGCGTGCGCCGGTTCGCGGCGGTGGCCGCCGAGGCGACCGGCGGCGCGCCGGCCCCGGCGATCGGCGCGAGCGCGTGAAAGACCCCTCCTTCCGCCGGTCGGCGACCCTGTTCCGCGCCTTCCTGCGCGAACAGGGCGACCCCGCCCGCGCGTACACCCTGCTGGCCCGCGACGCGGCCGACCAGATCGAGCGGTACGTGCCGCTCCGGGACAAGGTCGTCGTGGACGTCGGCGGCGGCGACGGCTACTTCACCCGCGAGTTCCGCCGGCGCGGCGCGCACGGCTACCTCTTCGAGCCGGACCCCGCCGAACTCGGCGCGGGGCGGGCCCCGCACGCCGTCGTCGCCGACGGCTACCTGCTGCCGCTCGCCGACGGCGCGGCCGACGTCTGCTTCTCCTCCAACGTGCTGGAGCACGTCGCGGACCCGCACACCTTCCTCAGCGAGATGGTCCGCGTGACCCGCCCCGGCGGGCTGCTCTACGTCTCGTTCACCAACTGGCTCTCCCCCTGGGGCGGCCACGAGTGGGCGCCGTGGCACTACCTCGGCGCCGAGCGCGCCCGCGCCCGCCACGAGCGGCGCACCGGCCGCCCGGCCAAGCACCGGCTCGGCGACAACCTCTTCCGGATCGGCGTCGGCGAGACGCTGCGCCACGTCCGGGGCCGCGACGACGTGGCCGTCGTCTCCGCACGCTCGCGGTACTGGCCCGTCGTCCCCCAGCTCGTGCCGCGAATCCCCGGACTGCGGGAATTCGCCACCTGGAACCTCCTCCTCATCCTCCGGCGGTGTTCATGACCAGCGCTGTCCACCCACCCCGGTCCGCGGCCCCGGCGGGCCCCGGCCCCACGCCCGCGGGCCCCGGCGACGGTCCGCCGCGGCCCCGTTCGCGCCGCTGGCTGCTGGGGTTCTGGGCCACCGCGTTCCTCGCGTTCCTGGCGGTGTCGCCCGGCCGGATGACGTTCGACACCAAGCTCGGCGTCGTCACCGACCCCCGCCGCTTCCTGGGCGACCTGGGCGAGCTGTGGCACAGCCGGGCCGGGTTCGGCGGCATCGCCGACCAGTACATCGGCTACCTCGTCCCGATGCTGCCGTACTACACGGCGGCCGACCTGGTGCGGCTGCCCGTGTGGCTCGCGGAGCGGCTGTGGCTGTCGCTGATCGTGGCGACCGCGTTCTGGGGCGCGCTGCGCCTGGCGGAGCGGCTGCGCGTGGGGTCCTCGGCCACCCGGCTGCTCGGTGCGGCCGTGTACGCGCTGTGGCCGACGTACACCATCGTCGTGGGCTCGACCTCGGCGGCGGCCCTGCCCGGAGCCCTGCTCCCCTGGGTGCTGCTGCCGCTGACGAACCCCGCTCTCGCCCCGAGGATCGCGGCGGCCCGCTCGGCGCTGCTCATCCCGCTGATGGGCGGGGTCAACGCCGCCTCCACGCTGGCCTCGCTGCTCCCGGTGGGGCTGTACCTGCTGTCCCGGCCGGGCGGTCCGCGCAAGCGCGCGCTGCTCGCCTGGTGGGTGCCGGGCGTGGTCCTGGCGACCGCCTGGTGGGTCGTTCCGCTGCTGCTGCTGGGCGCCTACGGTGAGAACTTCATGCCGTACGTGGAGTCCTCGGCCACGACGACGGCCACCATGTCGGCGACCGAGGCGCTGCGCGGCGGCGGCAACTGGGTGGGCTACCTGAACTTCGGCGAGGCGTGGCTGCCGGCCGGACTGACCGTCGCCACCGCGACCGTCACGATCCTGGGCTCGGCGCTCGCCGCCGCCCTCGGCCTCGCGGGGCTGGCCCGGCGCGACCTGCCGGAGCGGCGGTGGCTGGTGCTGACCGTCCTGGCGGTCGCGCTCGTCACGCTCGCCGGGTACGGGGGCGCGCTGGGCGGGCCGTTCCACGGCACCGTGCAGGGGTGGTTGGACGGTTGGCTGGCGCCGTTCAGGAACATCTACAAGTTCCAGACGGGCCTGGCCCTGGCCCTGGCCATCGGGCTGGCGCACGCCACCGCCGTCGCCGCCCGTGCGGCCGCCGCGCGCTCCACGCGCGAGCCGGCCCGCGTCCGCCGGTTCGCGCCGGTGCTCGCCGCCGTGCTCGTGCTGCCGGGGCTGGCCTGGCCGTACGCCAACGGGTCGATCCTCCAGCCCGGTTCGTTCAAGGAGCTGCCGGAGTACTGGGCGAGCACGGGCGCGTGGCTGAAGGACAACTCGGCCGACGACCGGGCCCTCGTCGTCCCGGCGACCGCCCACGGCATCTACACCTGGGGCTCCCCCATCGACCAGCCGCTGGACGTGCTGGCCGACTCGCCCTGGGCGCAACGGGACTACGTGCCGTTCGGCACGCCGGGCAACCGGCGGGCGATGGACGCCGTCGAGCAGGCGCTGACCTCCGGGAGCGAGGTGCCGGGGCTCGGCGCGTACCTGAACCGGGCCGGGCTGCACTATGTGGTGGTCCGCAACGACCTGGACCCGGACCAGTTGGGGTACGTCCCGACCACCACGGTCAAGCGCACCCTGGAGGCGTCCGGCTACCGGCGCGTCACCGGGTTCGGCCCGGTGATGACCGGCGGCCGGATCGCGGCGGACACCCCCGTGCAGATCGAGGGCCTCTACCCGCGGCAGCAGGCCGTGGAGATCTACCGACCGCCCGCCGGGACCGAGCGCCCCGGCCGGGCCGGGGCGCTCCCGGCGGCCTCGACCGCCGTCGTCAGCGGCGGCCCGGAGTCGCTGCTGCCGCTGGCGGCGAGCGGCGCGCTCACCGGGCGGCCCGCCGTGCTGGCCGGCGACGCCCATCCGGGCGTGGACCGTCCCTCGCTGTACGCGGCGGGCGACGGGCTGCGGCGCGCCGACACCCGGTTCGGGCTGGTCAACTCCAACACCTCGCACACCTACACCGCCGACGAGCGCAACGCCGCGGAGTCGGTGCAGGACGCCGGGAAGGAGCCCCGGCAGATCCTGCCGGAGCGCGGGGCGCGGCACCAGACGACGGCGGTGCTGCGGGGGGCGAAGGCGGTCAGCGCCTCCTCGGTGGGGAACTGGCTGTTCCACCTGCCGCAGTACGACCCGGCCAACGCCTTCGACGGCGACCCGGACACCGGCTGGGCCGAGGGGTCCCCCGGCTCGCCCGAGGGCGAGTGGGTGCGGATCGACTTCACCGCCCCCACCGACCTGCCCGCCTCGCTCCAGGTGACGCCGCTGCCCAGCGGCGACGTCCGGGCCGCGCCGACCGTCGTGCGGGTGGAGAGCGACCGGGGTCACGAGGACAGCCCGCTGCGGCCGGACGGGACCGCCCAGCGGGTGGCCGCGCCCGCCGGGCCGGCGGCCTGGCTGAAGGTGACGATCCTGGAGTCCCAGCAGGGCCGGCCCGGACTCACCGGGGCCGGGTTCAGCGACATCGCCGTCCCCGGCGTGCAGGTGACCCGGCTGCTGGAGCTGCCCTCCGACGCGCCGCGCGGGGGCGCGGACTCCGCCGTCTACTCGCTGCGGCGGGGCAGCGACCCCGGCGGGCTGTCGTCGGCGGCCGCCGAGGTCGGGCTGCACCGGCAGTTCACCGCGAGCGCGCCGGGCGACCACACGGTGGCCGCGCGCGCGGTGCCCGTCCCCGGTGAGGCCCTGGACAAGCTGCTGTTCGACCTCACGGGCGAGCGGGACAGGATCACGGTGAGCGCCGACTCGACGGCGCGCCTGGGCACGAATTTGAGCCCGCGCAACCTGACGGACGGCGACCTGACCACCGCGTGGATCGCGGGCGAGCGCCCCGTGCTGCGGCTGTCGTGGCCGGAGCGGAAGCAGGTCGGGGAGATCGTCTTCGCGGCGGCGGGCGGACTGTCCACCCGCCCCGAGCAAGTCCACATCAGCTCGCCCGACGGCACCGCGGTGGCCTCGGTGGACGAGAACGGCATGGCCCGCTTCTCGCCCATCACGACCGACCGGATGGAGATCACCATCTCGCGCCGGGCGCCGCTGACCGTGCACAACCCGGTCGCCGACAGCCAGTTGCAGTTGCCGGTCGGCCTGAGCGAGATCCACGTCCCGGCGCTGAAGGAGTACCGCACCCCGCAGCCCGACCCGGAGAAGACCTTCAGCCTGCCCTGCGGCAAGGGGCCGGTGCTCTCCGTCGGCGGCACGTTCCTGGAGACGCGGGCCGAGGGCCGGGTGCGGGACCTGACCGAGCGCCGCCCCATCGCCGTCTCCCTGTGCACCGAGGGCAGCCGGGTGGAGCTGCCCGCCTCGTCCACCACCGTCGAGGCGGGGGACGCCGGGCCGCTCGCCATCACCGACGTCACGCTGAGCAGGGGCGCCCCCGAGGCGGAGCCGGCGACCCCGCGCACGGTGGAGGTCGAGGAGGGGGACGGCGACCGGCGCACGATCGCCGTCGGGGCCGGCGAGGCCTCCTACCTCCAGATCCACGAGAACTACAACACCGGCTGGAAGGCCACGCTGGACGGCCGGGAGCTGGAGCCGCTGCGGATCGACGGGTGGCAGCAGGCCTGGCTGGTGCCCGAGGGGGAGGGCGGCGCCGTCACCCTGGAGTACGCGCCGGCGGCGCTCTACCGGGCCGGGCTGATCGGCTCCGGGGTGCTGTTCCTCGCGCTGGTGGGGCTCGCCCTCGTACGGCGGCGGGGCTCGGCGCCGTACGCCGCCGAGGAGCGGCCCGTCCCGCCGGGGCCGGGGCCGGTCCTGGGCACGGTGGCCCTCACGCTGGTGGGGGTGGTGATCGCGGGGCCGCTCGCCCTGGCCGTCCCCGTCCTCGCCGTCCTGGCCCACCTGCGGCCGAGGCTGCTCGCGCCGGTCGCCTTCGCGGCCATGGCCGCCGCGGGCGTCGTCGCGGCGGCGGGCACCGGGCGGAGCACGGCGGCGGACGCCGGTGCGTTCGGCCCGGCGGCGCAACTCCTCGCGGTCCTCGCGCTGTTCGCCGCACTGGTCACCGCGTGGCGGGAACCGCGCGGCCGCAGGGCCGCCGGGGGTCCGGGCGCCGGCGACGACCCGACGGTCCCGGTGCGGACCGTCCCCTCCGCCGGCCGGACGCTGTCCACCGACGGCGGGCCCCCGGCGGGCGGGGCGGAGCCCTCGCCCCAGGCGCCGGGAGGGGACGTCCGATGACGACCGTGCGACCGCCGGGCGCCCGAGGCGGAGCGCCGTCGGGGCCGCCCGTCCGGGTGCCGTTCCCGGTCGTCGACGAGGTGGCCCGGCACTGCGCGCGGGAGGCCGAGCCGAACACCGTCCACATCGAGATCCACCTGCCCGGCCGGGTGGACGAGGGGCGGCTGCGCTCGGCGTTCGCCGCGGCGCTGGCCCGGCACCCCCGCGCGCTGATGCGGGAGTCGCCCCGGGGGCCGCTCGCCCGGCGCTACACGTGGGAGCTGACCGGCGGACCGGACACCGACCCGGTCGCGTTCCCCCCGTGCGCCGCCGGGGCGCTCGACCGGGCGCGGGCCGACGCGCTCGGCCAGGCCCCGCCGCTGGCGCTCTCGCCGCCGCTGCGGCTCACCGCGGTGCGGGAGCCGGGGCGGGCGGGATGCGTGCTGGTGTTCACCGTGCACCACACGGCCCTGGACGGTCCGGCGTGCCTGCGGCTGGCGGCGACGGCCGCCGAGGTCTACAGCGCCCGCCCCGCTCCCCCGCCCCCCGCCTCGGTCCGGCCGTCGTCGACGCCGGCGCCCCGGCGGCCCCGGACGCCGCCGGCGGCCCGTCCGGCCCATGTCGCGGCGGGCTCGCCGGGCCCCGGCAGGCCGCGCGGCAACGCGGTGCTCCTGGCCGAACTGCCGGTGCCCCGGCGGGAGTCGGGCGCGCCGTACACGGTGAACGACCAGCTCATGGCGGCCACCGCCCTGACGGTGGCCGAGTGGAACCGGACGCGGGGCGCGCGGGGGGCCGACCGGCGTCCGCTGCGGATCACGATGCCGGTCGACGACCGCACCCGCGGCCCGGAGATGCCGATCGGGAACGGGACCCGGCTGGTCGAGGTCGGTTTCGCCGCGCGGGAGCTGGCCCCCGGCGCGGACGTCGCCGCCCTGCTGCGGGCGACCGCGGAGCGGACACGGGCGCTCAAGGCGACTCCCCGCCCCCAACTGGGTCACGCGGCCGACCTGTTGACCGCACCGCTGCTGCCCGTCGCGGCGCGCGCCGCGCTCACGCGGGGGGCGCGGGCGCTGGCCGGCCCGTGGACCTCGACGACGCTGCTGAGCAACATCGGCCGGGTGCCGTACCCGCTGGACTTCGGGGACGCGGGCCGGGCCACCGCCGTGTGGTTCTCCGCGCCCGCGCAGATGCCCCGCGGGCTGACGTTCACCACGGCGTCCACGGGCGGCCGGCTCCATCTGGCGCTGCGCTGGTCGCGCGCCCTGCTGGGCGACGCCGACGCCGTACGCCTGCGCGACCTGTTCACCGGCCATCTGGCCACGACGTCCTCGGAGGCCCTGTGACCGGCGCCGCCCCTCCTCCCCCCGCCCCCTCCGCCGGGCTGCGGGACTTCTACGAGAACCCGGCCGTCCCCGTGGCGTCGGGCGACGGGCGCAGCACGCGGCAGGCGCGGCTGCTGGCCGCCGCGCTGGGCGCGCCGGGGCGGGTGGTCGTGGACGTGGGGTGCGGCGACGGCACGGCGGCGGCCGCGGCGGCCCCCTTCCTCGCCGGGCACCGGGTGGTCGGCGTGGACTGGTCGCAGGACGCGCTGCGCAGGGCCCGGCCGCGGATGGGCTCGGTGGTGCGCGGCGAGCTGGAGCACGGCGGGCTGCCGCTGGCCGACGGCTGCGCGGACGCCGTGCTGTTCAGCGAGATCCTGGAGCACCTGGTCGACCCGGACCAGGCGCTGGAGGAGCTGCGGCGCGTCCTGCGCCCCGGCGGCCATCTGATGCTCTCCACCCCGAACCTGGCGGCCTGGTACAACCGGGCGCTGCTGCTCGCCGGGGTGCAGCCGGTGTTCTCCGAGGTCAGCCTGCGCGCGATCCACGGCCGACCGGGCTCCGAGGTGGTCGGCCACCTGCGGCTGTACACCGCTCGCGCGCTGCGCTCCTTCCTGTACGCGTCCGGCTTCCGGGACGTGCGGATCACGGGCGCCCCCTTCCACGGGGTGCCGCGTCCGCTGCGGCTGCTGGACCGGGCGGCGTGCGCGGTGCCGGGCGCGGCCTCGATCCTGCTGGCCCACGCGCGGCGGAGGTAGCGCGGTGTGGTGGGGTGTGGGCGCGGCGCTGCTGGCCAACGTGCTCTACAGCGTGGGCTTCGTGGTGGAGAAGCGGGCCCTGGGCTCGCTGCCCGCGCTCTCGGCCGACCAGCCGCTGCACGCGGTCCGGACGCTGCTGGGCAGTCCGCTGTGGATGGTGGGCGCGCTGGCGCTGGCGGGCGGGTTCGGGGCCCAGTTGGTCGTGTACCGGGCGCTGCCGATCGCGGCCGCGCAGGGCATCTTCGTCTCCGGCCTGGTGCTGCTCCTGCTGCTGTCCTCGGCGGTCCTCGGCGAGGAGCCGTCGGGGCGCGAACGCTACGCGCTGGTCGGTGTGCTGGTCGCGCTGCTGATGGTCGTCGCCTCGGTGCGCGAGGGCGAGGACGTGGTGAGCGCCGGGGCCCCGTGGGCGCTGGTGCTCCTCGTCTGCGTGCCGGCGCTGGCGGCGGGCGTCTGGCTGTACGCGCGGGTCGAGAGCCGGGCGGTGCGGCGGCACCGCGCGCCGACCAGCGGCATCGGCTACGGGGTGGCGGTGGGGCTGCTCTACGGGGTCAGCTCGCTGGCCGTCAAGGGCGCCTCCAGCCGCCTGACGAGCACCGATCTCGGCGAGGCCGCGGCGTCGCTGCTGGGGTCGCCGTACCCGTACCTGCTGCTGTTCACCGCGGTGGCCGGGCTGGTCATGTCGCAGGCGGCGCTCCAGCGCTGCCGGGCGTCCTTGATCGTGCCGGTGTGCACCACGGTGACCTGCCTGTTCACGGCGGTCCTCGGGACGCTGGCCTTCGGCGAGTCGCTCCCCGACGACCCGCTGCTGCTCACCCTGCGGGTGGCCGGGACGGCGCTGGCGCTCACCGTCCTGCTGGCCATGCCCCGCCACGACGCGGCGCCCGCCGCCCCGTCCTGACCGCCCGCGTCCGCCGGGCCCCGCCCGGTGCGAGACCTGTCCGAGGAACGCCCGCCGTTCCGCCCGTCCATCCGAGGGAGCTGTTGCGATGAAGCCCGACGACCCGCTGCTCGCCATCCTGGCCTGTCCGCTCGACAAGGGGCCGCTGGCCCTGCTCCCCGAGGAGGAGGCGCTGTACAACCCCCGGCTGCGGCTCAGCTACCCGGTCGTGGAGGGGATACCGCAGCTCCTGCCCTCCTCGGGGCGGCGGGTCGGGCAGGACGAGCACGAGCGCTACCTGGCGCGTCTCGAGGTCCCGGCCACGTGACCACGTTCGCCGCGGCCGTGGCGTCCCTGCTGCCCGACCGCCTCGTCGGGTCCGCCGCGGTCGCCCTGTACCCGCGCTTCGAACCCGAGCTGCGGCGGCTCGCGGACTTCTGCCCGCCGGGCGGCACGGCCCTGGACATCGGGGGCTGGTACGGCCCCTGGTCGCGGCGGCTGGCCGCGCGCTGCGCCGAGGTGGTCACGGTCGAGCCGGTGCCCCGGCTGGTGGAGCACCTGCGCCGGACGCTGCCGTCGAACGTCCGGGTGGTGGAGGGCGCGGCGGCGGACCGCGCGGGCACGGCGCGGCTGTGGCTGCCGGAGGGGGACGGGGGCGAGCGGGGGGTGTCCTCGCTGGCCCGCCGCGACATCCACGGGCACTGCCTGGAGGTGCCGTCGCTGACCGTGGACGGTCTGCGGCTGCGCGGCGTGGACTTCGTCAAGATGGACGTCGACGGCGGCGAGCGGGCCGCGCTCCTCGGCGCGGTGGGGCTGCTGCGCCGGGACCGGCCGGCGCTGCTCGTCGAGTTGGAGAGCCGGCTCGGCCCGATCGGCCCGGTGATCGGCATGTTGGCCGACCTGGGGTACGCGGGGTGGGTGCTGGCGGCCGGGGACTGGACCGCGCTCGCCGATTTCGACCTGGTGGGCCATCAGGCGCGGACCGAGCACCTGGTGCACCGGGGTCTGCTGCACCGGGCGTTCGCGCCGGGCCGCGAGCGGTACGTGAACTCGGTGCTCTTCCTGCCGGACGGCCGGGCGCCGGGGGCCGCGCACACGGCGCGCGGGCGCGGCGCGCCGGGGCCGCCCTGAGCGCACCCGGCCCCCGTCCGGCCGCGGCCCCCGGGCACGGCCCCTCTCAGCCGGCCGGCGCCTGTGCGTCCCCGTCCCGCCCGCTCTGCGCCTCGGCGTCCTCGGCGCTCGCGGCGGGGCTGCCCTTGCGCACCGTGCAGTGCAGCGAGTCGTCGGCCACGTCGGCGACGATCGTGTCTCCGGGGTCGGCCTCGCCGCCCAGGAGCAGGGAGGCGACGCGGTTGTCGAGTTCCGTCTGGATGGTGCGGCGCAGCGGGCGGGCGCCGAACTCCGGCTGGTAGCCGTGGGCGACCAGGAGCTTCCTGGCCGCCTCGGTGACCTCCAGGGTGAGCCCCTGGGCGTGGACGCGGTGCTTGCTGCGGTCCAGGAGGTGGTCGACGATCTCGGACAGGTCCTCCTCGGTGAGGCTGTGGAAGACGATGATGTCGTCGATGCGGTTGAGGAACTCGGGCAGGAACCGCCCCCGCAGGTCCTCCATCAGCTCGTCCCTCAGCTCGGCGGCGTCGCCCTCGTGGGCGAGGATGCGGTGCGCGCCGATGTTGGAGGTCATGATGACGACGCAGTGGCGGAAGTCGACCGTGCGGCCCTGGCCGTCCGTGAGCCGTCCGTCGTCGAGGATCTGGAGCAGGGTGTTGAAGACGTCGGGGTGCGCCTTCTCCACCTCGTCGAACAGGACCACGCTGTAGGGCTGGCGGCGGACCTTCTCGGTGAGCTGACCGGCCTCGTCGTAGCCGACGTATCCGGGGGGCGCGCCGACGAGCCGGGCGACGGTGTGCTTCTCCTGGAACTCGCTCATGTCGAACCGGATCATGCGGTCCTGCTGGCCGAACAGCAGCTCGGCGAGGGTCTTGGCCAGTTCGGTCTTGCCCACGCCCGTGGGGCCCAGGAAGAGGAACGAGCCGACGGGCCGATCGGGGTCGCCCATGCCCGCGCGGTTGCGCCGCACGGCCTGGGAGACCGCGGTGACCGCCTCGTCCTGGCCGACGATCCGGGCGTGCATCTCCTCCTCCAGCTTGAGGAGCTTCTCCTTCTCGCCGGCGGTGAGCTGGGAGACGGGGATGCCGGTGCGGCGCGAGACGATGTCGGCGATGTCGGCGGCCGTGACCGTGACGACGCCCTCGCGCCGCTCCTCGATGCCGGCGAGCTCGCCCTCCGCCTCCGCGATCTGCTCCTTGAGGGCCTTGGCCCGCTCGAACTCCTCGGCGGCGACGGCCTGGTCCTTCTCGCGCCGCAGCCGGGCGAGGCGGTCCTCGCGGCTGACGACCGCGGTGGAGCGGCCCGCGCTGCGCAGCCGTACGCGCGCCCCGGCCTGGTCCATCAGGTCGATGGCCTTGTCCGGCAGGAACCGGTCGCTGATGTACCGGTCGGACAGCTCGGCGGCCGCCGCCAGCGCGCCGTCGGCGAAGCGCACCTGGTGGTGGGCCTCGTAGGCGTCCCGCAGCCCTTCGAGGATCTGCACGCTCTCCTCGACGGTGGGCTCCGGGATCAGGACGGGCTGGAAGCGGCGTTCGAGGGCGGCGTCCTTCTCGACGTGCTTGCGGTACTCGTCGATCGTCGTCGCGCCGACCACGTGCAGCTCGCCGCGGGCGAGGGCGGGCTTGAGCATGTTGCCCGCGTCCATGGAGCCCTCGCCGGTGGCGCCCGCCCCGACGACCGTGTGGAGTTCGTCGATGAAGAGGATGATCTCCCCCTCGGCCTGCTGGACGTCCTCGATGACCTTCTTCAGGCGCTCCTCGAACTGGCCGCGGTACTGGGCCCCGGCCACCATCCCGGACAGGTCCAGGGAGACGACCCGCTTGTCCTTGAGGGTCTCGGGGACCTCGCCCGCGACGACGCGCTGGGCGAGTCCTTCCACGATGGCGGTCTTGCCGACGCCGGGTTCGCCGATGAGGACCGGGTTGTTCTTGGAGCGCCGGGACAGGATCTCGATGGTCTGCTCGATCTCGTCGGCGCGGCCGACCACCGGGTCGAGCCTGCCGGCCCTGGCCTCCTCGGTGAGGTCCCTGCCGAACTCGTCCAGGGTCTCGGAGGGCCGCCGACCGCCGGCGGGCGCCCCTTCGGCGCGCGCGGCCCGGTCCGTCTCGCCGCGCAGCCGGCCCACGTCGAGGTCGTCCGCGCGCAGGAAGCGGGCGGCCCCGGAGTCCGCGTCGTCGATGAGCGCGCCGAGGATGTGCTCGGGGCCGATGTAGGAGACCCCCGCCGCCTGCGAGCGGGCGTAGGCGGCGGTGAGGGTCCGCTTCGCGGCCGGGGTGAGACCGGGTTCCGACGACGGCTCGGCGGCCTCGCGGGGCAGGACCGCGTCGAGCTGCGCCGCGAGCGCTTCCGGGTCCACCCCGGCCTGGGCCAGCACCCGCCGGGAGGGCTCCACCCGGGTGGTCGCCCACAGCAGGTGCTCGGTGTCCAGGTCGGCGGTGCCGCCCTCGACCGCCTTGCGGGCGGCGAGGCCCAGGAGTTCGTGGGAGGACTCCGTCAGCAGCCGTCCGATGGGGACGCGCTGCACGGCCGGGGGCGAGGACGCCGGTGACATGCCGAAGAACCGGTTCAGCAGGTCGCTGAAGGGGTCGGAGGGGCCGAGAGGTGAACCGAACGCCATCGACATGTCAGCTCCAGGGAGGCGAGGCAGGGCTCTCCCACTCAAACGCGGTGCGCACGCCTCCGCAAACGGAGCGAACCGCCCGGCCCGCCCCCCGGCCCGCTCAGGGCGCGTCGGTCACGGCGCCGTCCCGTACGCCCCCGACAGCGCCTCGACCCGCTCCCAGACCCGCGCCGAGCGCGCCGCGTCGGCGACGGGGCGGCGTACCGCGCCCAGCGCCCAGCTCTGCTGGTCACCGGTGGCGGAGTCCTTGCCGTGCAGCTCGACGGCGTGCGCGGAGAAGTCGCGTACGAGGACGGCGAACAGCTCGTCGAGCACGTCCTGGTCCAGGCCGGTCAGCCGGGCCTGCTCCAGGATGAGCTGGCCGTGAACGACGAGGGCGAACAACTGCCCGACGGCCAGGAGGAGGTCCAGGTCGCGGCTCTGCTCCTCGTCGGGGGCGGCCGTCTCGACGAACGCGCACAGGGCGTCCGCCTGCTCCCGGAAGCGGGCCACGTTGGGCACGTCGGCGTACGCGTCGAAGGCGGGGCGCCAGTCGTGGAAGCGCACGGAGCCCAGGCCGCGGGCCGGCCCCTGCCGGAACAGGAAGGCGTCGTCGGCCGCGTCGAGCCGGGTCGGGACGGGCGGGTGGTCGACCGGGTGCAGCAGGTGGTTGCGCAGGAACTTCAGGATCAGCGCGAGGTTGACGTGGACCGTGCCCTCCAGCTTGGGCAGCCCCCGGATCTCGACGGCGGCCTGGGCGAAGTAGGTGTCCTTCTCGAAGCCCTTGGCGGCGATGACGTCCCACAGGAGGTCGATGACTTTCTCGCCCTCCGTGGTCACCTTCATCTTCGTCATCGGGTTGAAGAGGAGGTAGCGGCGGTCGTCGGGCCCGGCGGAGCGGAAGTAGTCGACGGCGCGCTCGCTGAAGAGCCTCATCCCGACCAGGCGGACGTAGGCGTCGGTCAACTCGCGGCGCACGTGCGGGAACGCGGTGACCGGGCGGCCGTAGAGGACGCGGTTGTCCGCGTGGGTGACGGCCTCGTACATCGCGTGCTCGCAGATGCCGATCGATGCGGTGCAGAGGTTGAACTTGCCGACGTTGACGGTGTTCAGGGCGGCGTCGAACGCGGCGCGGCCCGTGTGCAGGACGTCGTCCGGGCCGACCGGGTAGTCCTCCAGACGGAACTCGCTGACGTACTTGGAGGAGTCGACGACGTTCTTCACCAGGCGGTACGCCGGGTGGCGGCTGTCGGCGGCGAAGAAGACGTAGCCCTCGGGGCCCTCGACGTCGGCGCGCCGCCCGAAGACGGAGACGAGGCCGGCCGCGTTGCCGTTGCCGATGTAGTACTTGGAACCGGTGGCCCGGAAGCCGCCGGCGACCTCGCCGTCCGGCTCCAGCAGCATGTCGGTGGAGTAGATGTCCGCGCCGTGCGCCTTCTCGGAGAGGCCGAAGGCGAACACCTCGCCCTGGGAGAGGAGGGCGGCCGCCCGCTCGCGGGCGGCGGCGTTGCCGCTCTGCCAGACCGGGCCGAGGCCGAGGATGGTCACCTGCCAGGCGTACCAGTAGTCCAGGCCGTAGAACCCGAGGATCTCGTTGAGGGCGGCGATGCGGGCCGTGTCCCAGCGCCGGTCCCCGTCGCCCTCGGGGGCGGCGGAGGCGGGCGTGAGGAAGGTGGCGAACAGGCCCTCCTCGGCGGCGAAGGCGAGGAAGTCGCCCAGCCAGGCGCGGGAGCGGTAGTCCTCGATCAGCCGTCGCTTGCCGCGCGCCTCGAACCAGTCCACCGTGGCGCGGAGCAGCCTGCGCGTCTCCGGGTCGAAGTGGCGCGGGTCGTAGGTGCGCGGGTTGAACAGCAGGGACTCGGCCATGGAGGGCCCCTTCCGGAGGCGGCGGGTGGTGGTCACGGGTGGTACGGGCGGGGCGGCAGGCGTTCAGGCGTCCGCGCCGGGCCCGGCGAGCCGGTGGAGCGTGGCGAGCACGTCGTCGAGCCAGGCGATGGTCATGCGCTCGTACGCGATGCCGCCGCGCAGGACGACGTGCTGGAGCTCGCGTCCGGCGTCCGGCGGCTCGGGCGCGGGGGGCCCGGTGAAGTCGCGCGCCTCCCCGGCGAGGTAGTGGGCGAGCCGGTCGCGGTGGGCCTGGCGGTGGCGCTCGACCTCGCGGATCAGGGCGGCCGGGTCGTCGAAGGCGGCGCCCCGGATCTTCACGGCGAGGTCGTGCCGCAGGCTCTCCGGCTCGATCGGCCGGTGCAGCCACGCGGCGAGCGCGGCGCGGCCGGCCGGGGTGACGGAGTACTCCTTCTTGTCCGGCCTGCCCGCCTGCGGCACCTCGCGGACCAGGAGCAGGCCGTCGCTCTCCATGCGCCCCAGCACGCGGTAGATCTGCTGGTGGGTGGCGGTCCAGAAGTAGCCGATGGACCGCTCGAAGCGCCGGGCCAGCTCATAGCCGGAGCCCGGCCTCTCCAGCAGCGAGACGAGGATCGCGTGGTCGAGCGCCATGCCGCGATCCTTCTATGCAACTCGTTGCATAGGCAAGGCGGTGGGCCGGGATGAGACGGGGCTCACCCCGCCGCACGGAGGGGGCGGCCTCCCTTCGCCGTACGCGGAGGAGCGGGGCGCCCCGCCGAACCCCCGCCCCTCATCCGGACGGGGGCGTGAGCCGCCCGCGCCGGGGGTACGCGCAGGGCTCCGGGCGGTCGGCCCGGATCGCGGAGCCGCCCGCCGGGGCGGAGGATCGAACCGGGCCCGCACACGGCACGGTTCGCCGCCCGCCGACGCGTCGCCGCCCGCCCCCGCCCGTACCGCAGAGCAGGAAGGCAGGAACATGACGAAGAGCGAACAGCCGCAGGACCCGACCCGACGCCACCCCCGCCCCGACTTCCCCCAGCAGGAGCAGCAGCACCCCGGCTGGACCGGGCCCATGGACCCGCCGCCGGACCACGGCGAGGACTCCTACCGGGGGAGCGGCCTGCTCGTGGACCGCAAGGCCCTGATCACCGGCGGCGACTCCGGGATCGGCCGCGCGGTCGCCCT
Organism: Streptomyces sp. NPDC041970; assembly: GCF_055588985.1. Taxonomy (NCBI): domain Bacteria; kingdom Bacillati; phylum Actinomycetota; class Actinomycetes; order Kitasatosporales; family Streptomycetaceae; genus Streptomyces; species Streptomyces sp. NPDC041970. The sequence continues at coordinate 14,853 of NZ_JBVJCD010000031.1, read as the reverse complement.
GGCGTTCGCGCGGGAGGGCGCGGACGTGGTGCTGACCCACCTCCCCGAGGAGGAGAAGGACGCGCGGGAGACCGTCCGCCTGGTGGAGGAGGCCGGTCGCACGGCGGTGGCCGTCGTCTGCGACATCCGCGACGAGAAGCAGTGCCGCTCGCTGGTCGAGGAGACGGTGTCCGCGTTCGGCCGCATCGACGTGCTGGTCAACAACGCGGCGTACCAGATGTCGCAGCCGGACGGGATCTCCGCCATCTCCACCGAGCAGTTCGACCGGGTGGTGCGCACCAACCTGTACGGGATGTTCTGGCTGTGCAAGATGGCGCTCCCGCACATCCCGGCGGGCGGCTCGATCATCAACACCACGTCGGTGCAGGGGTACAAGCCCAGTCCGCACCTGCTCGACTACGCGATGACGAAGGGCGCGATCGTCACCTTCACCCAGGGGCTCGCCCAGATGCTGGCCGCCGACGGCATCCGCGTCAACGCGGTGGCCCCCGGCCCGGTCTGGACCCCGCTCATCCCGGCGACCATGCCGGACACCGCCGAGTTCGGGAAGCAGAGCCCGCTGGGCCGTCCCGCGCAGCCCGCGGAGATGGCGCCCGCCTACGTCTTCCTCGCCTCCGCGAACGCCTCGTTCATCACCGGCGAGATCATGAACGCCACGGGCGGCACGCCCCTTCCGTAACCCCCTGGTTGGCGGGCGCACGGAGCGGGAAGGCGTCGTAAATGACTGCGAACCACCATGAAGCACCCGTCCTCGACGCCCTCGCCGCCTACCACGAGCGGGACGAGCTGGGCTTCTCCCCGCCCGGCCACAAACAGGCCCGAGGGGCCGCGCCGGAGGTGCGCGCGGTCCTCGGCGACGCCGTGTTCCTGGGCGACGTCCTGTCCACGGGCGGGCTGGACGACCGGCGGGAGAAGTCCGGCGTCCTGCAGCGCGCCGAGAACCTGATGGCCGACGCCGTGCACGCCGAGCACACCTTCTTCTCCACCTGCGGCAGCTCGCTGTCGGTCAAGGCGGCCATGCTGAGCGTCGCGGCCCCCGGCGCCAAGCTGGTGGTGGGCCGCGACGCCCACAAGTCCGTCATCGCCGGGCTGATCCTCTCGGGGGTGGAGCCGGTCTGGGTGGAGCCCCAGTGGGACGCGGAGCGGCATCTCGCCCATCCGCCGTCCCCGGCCTCCGTGGAGCGGGCGTTCGCCGAACACCCCGACGCCCGCGGGGCCCTGGTGACCAGTCCGACCCCCTACGGCACGGCGGCGGACCTGCGGGCCATCGCCGAGATCTGCCACCGGCGCTCGAAGCCGCTGATCGTGGACGAGGCGTGGGGCGCCCATCTGCCCTTCCACCCGGACCTGCCGTCCTGGGCGATGGACGCCGGCGCCGACGTCTGCGTGACCAGCATCCACAAGATGGGCAGCGGGCTGGAACAGGGGTCGGTCTTCCACCTCCAGGGCGACCTGGTGGACCACGACACGCTGGCCTCCCGCGCCGATCTCCTCGGCACCACCAGCCCCTCCGTCCTGCTCTACGCGGGGATCGACGGCTGGCGCCGCCAGATGGTGCTGGAGGGGCGCGACCTGCTCTCCCGCGCCCTGGAACTGACCGCGACGGTCCGCGGGCGCATCGAGGAGATCGACGGGATGCACGTCAACGGGGAGGAGGACTTCTGCGGGCCCGGCGCGGCCGCCGAGTTCGACCCGCTGCCCGTGATCATCGACATCGGGCGCCTGGGCACCACCGGCTACCGGGCGGCCGACTGGCTGCGCCGCCACCACCGGATCGACATGCACCTCGTCGACCACCGCCGGATCAGCGCCCAGATCACCCACGCCGACGACAAGGACACCGCCGACCGGCTGCTGACGGCGCTGCGCGACCTGGCCCGGCACGCCGGCGACCTGCGGCCCGCGCCGCGGGTGCGCGTCCCCTCCCCCGACGAACTCCGCCCCGACCAGGTCCTCCTGCCGCGCGACGCCTACTTCGCCCGGACCGAGGACGTACCGGCCGAGCGGGCCGTCGGCCGGATCGCGGCCGAGATGATGACCCCCTACCCGCCCGGCATCCCCGCCGTGCTGCCCGGCGAACGGATCACCGAACCCCTGGTGCGGTACCTGCGTTCGGGCGTCGAGGCGGGCATGAACGTGCCCGATCCCGCCGACCCCACCCTGGCGCACATGCGGGTCTGCGCCGAGGAGCCCCGCTCCTGACCGGCCGCCCCGCCGCTCCCCCTCATCCGTCCGGACCCCGCCACGAAGGAGACCCCTCCCATGCGCGCCCTCGCCCTCGTCTGCACGTTGAACGCCTCCCCCGCCCCCTCCAGCAGCCACCGCCTCGCCGAGCAGGTCATGGCCGAGTTCGCCCGCCACGACGTGCGCGGGGAGATCGTCCGGATCGCCGACCACGACGTACGGCCGGGCATCGGCGTGGACATGGGCGACGGCGACGCCTGGCCCGCCATCCGCGAGAAGGTCCTGGCGGCCGACATCCTGCTGATCGCCACCCCCATCTGGCTCGGCCACCCCGCCAGCCTCTGCCAGCGGGTGCTGGAACGCCTCAACGCCGAATCGTCCGAGACGGACGACCAGGGCCGCCCCCTCGTCCAGGGCAAGGTCGCCGCCGTCGCCGTCGTGGGCAACGAGGACGGGGCGCACAAGGTGAGCGCCGACGTCTTCCAGGGCCTCGACGACATCGGCTTCTCCCTGGCCCCCGGCGCGGTCACGTACTGGGTGGGGGAGGCGATGCAGGGCACCGACTACCAGGACCTGGACAGCACGCCCGAGCCCGTCGCCTCGACGACCCGCGCCCTCGCCGCCAACGCCGTCCACCTGGCACGCCTGCTCACCGACCACCCCTACCCGGCGCCCTGACCCGCACGACGCCGCCCGCCCCTTTCCCCGTGCGGGGGAAGGGGCGGGCGGCGAGGGGGTCGCTCAGGCGGTGGCCACCGCGCCGCCGCCCAGGGCCGAGCGCCGCAGGTGACGGCGGGCCGCGGCGAGCGCGGAGGCCACGTCGCGGGTCCCGGTGGAGACGCACAGGGTGTAGCTCACGTCCTCCAGCCGCCGACGCGCCTCCTCCAGGCCGTCTCCGCACTGCGCCCGGAGTTCGTCGTAGCGGCGCAGAAGCTCTTCGAGTACCGCGGGGTGAGCCATCAGCATCGCGCTCAGCCTTTCTCTCACAACCAGGGAGGACAACGGGACGGGAATGCCCGCCGCGCAGAGCACATGGCCCGCAGGGCGTCGCGCGAGAGACAGAGGGGAGTGAATCGGCGGCATCACGGATCACTTCCGGAAAACGGACGGCATTTAGTCGTCCGCTCACCGACCTCGCCCTCTTACTGTGCCCAGCACCACGGCGTCCACGCAAGCGTGGAATTCCGTACGCGATATCCCTCCGTCCTCTCCGCCGGTTCGGGCGGACCCGCCCCGCGGGACGGGGCGACACGGCCGCGCAAGGGCCCGACGTGCGGCGATTCACCCGAGTGGACGCGGTCGTACCGAGCGGCCACCGGCCTCCCGCGCCCCCGGACCACCGCCCCCGGCGCGCTCGGGCCGGGTCCGGGAGCCCCGGTCGGGCGCGCCCCGTCCCGGTCGGCGCTGTTTAGTTGTCCTGAAACGGGAAACGCGGGTGAGCGCACCACGGGACAAGGGTTCTCCTCCTCCGGCGCGCCGCTCGCGGCCCCGAGGGAGAGGGGACCCGGAAAGGAATACGCCATGCCCGCTGGTTCGAATGCCAAGCGTGAACGGCAGTACGAGCACATCAAGGAGAGCGAAGAGGAAAGGGGCGCGTCCGAAGGGCGGGCGAAGGAGATCGCCGCCAGGACCGTGAACAAGGAGCGCGCCCGCGCCGGCGAGTCGAAGACGGCGAGCAGGACCTCGACGCAGGACGAGAAGTCGGCCTACCAGCGTGGTGGGGAACGCTCCCACCGGGGCGCGCAGGGGCCGACCAGGGACCAGCTCTACGAGGAGGCCAGGAAGAAGAACATCGACGGGCGCTCCTCCATGAACAAGGCCGAGCTGCGCAGGGCCCTCGGACGCTGAGGCCCGCGGACCGACCCGCACCACCCGCGACGCAGAGGAGCACGACATGCCCGACCAGGGCCGCGGCGACGACGTGTACCAGCCGCAGAACGACGGCGCGCAGGAGCCGCCGAACGACGACCTCGACCTGCAGAACGCGCTCGGCGAACGCGATCTGGACGACGTGATGGACGAGGGCTACTCGCCGCCCGAACGCCCCCTGGGGGTGGACAGGTTCGGCACCACGGGGGCCGAGGAGCGCGAGGGCGAGTCGCTGGACCGGCGGCTGGCCCAGGAGGAGAGCGACGTCGGCGCCGGACGGCCCGAGGGCGACGGCATCGGCGACCTCCCCGGCGGGGAGGGCGAACCGCGGGAGGAGATCAGCGGCGAGCGGCGCGCCGGCCGGCTGAGCGCCACGGACGACGGGACGGGCCGGCAGACGGACGTGTTCGCCGAGGACGTCGGCATCGACGGCGGAGCGGCGTCGGCCGAGGAGGCGGCCGTCCACGTCGAGGACGAGCCGGACGGCGCATGACGGACGAGGAGCCGGGCGGGCGAGGGCCGGACGCGAGGAAGGCGGGCGACATGGCGAGAGCGGCGGTCTTCGACGTGGACGGAACGCTCACCGACACCAACTACCTCCACGCGGTGGCGTGGTGGGAGGCGTTCCGGCAGGCGGGCCACACCGTCGCGATGCGGGACGTGCACCGGTCGATCGGCCTGGGCTCGGAGGATCTGATCGAGCGGGTCCTCGGGGACGACCGCGACCGGGACCAGGACTCCGCCGTCAGCGCCGCGCACAAGGCGCTCTACGGGACGTACTACGACCGCCTCCCCGCCTTCGAGGGCGCGGGCGACCTCCTGCGCACCCTGGCGGGGCGCGGCTGGCGGGTGGTGCTCGCCACCTCGGCGAGCGGACCGGAGCTGAAGGCGCTGCGCCGCGCCCTGGACGCGGACGAGGCCATCGAGGACACGGCCAGTTCGGACGACGTCTCCGAGGGCAAGCCGGCCGCCGAGCCGGTCCGGCTGGCCCTGGAGCTGGCCGGGGTGGACGCCGAACGGGCGGTGTTCGTGGGCGACACCGTGTGGGACATGGAGGCGGCCTCGCGCGCCGGGGTGCGGTCGGTGGCCGTGCTCTCGGGCGGCATCCCCCGCGCGGACCTGGAGGACGCGGGCGCGGAGGCCGTGTACCGGGACACCGCCGACCTCCTCGCCCACCTCGACGACTCCCCGTTCGGCGCGCTGTCCGCCTGACGTCCGGCGGGTCCGCCCGCGGGCGGTGACGAGGCCGCAGGGCCGCAAGCGGAGGCGGGGGGGGGGGGGGTGGGGGGGGAGGGGGGGGGGGGGGGGGGGGGGGGGGGGGGGGGGGGGGGGGAAAGGGGGAAGCCGACCACCCCCCCCCCCCCTCCCGGGG
>NZ_JBVJCD010000031.1:0-9418 GCF_055588985.1 Streptomyces sp. NPDC041970 | reverse complement strand
CTCATGGTCCGCCGAAAGGTAATCGCGAAGGCCAGAGCACACAGACGCGCTCCCCCCCCCCCCCCCCCCCCCCCCCCCCCGCCTCGGCGTTCAGGCGCCGGGCTCGACGCGGGGGTGCTCGCCCTCGGTCGGCCAGCGCAGCACGGCCCCGAGGCCCCCGACCGGCTCGTCCTCGCCCGCCTCGGCCCCCGCCACCCCCCGGTTGTCGGCCGCCAGGTCCTCGGCGGGGGTCCGGTCCCGCGCGGCCTCCCCGACGACGACCGCGTCCGCACCGGTCAGCGCGGCGGCGCGGAGCAGCGCGTCGTCGGCGCGGACGGCGAAGGGCTCCGGCTCCCCGAGGGCCCGCGCGTCGGTGCGGCGCAGCGCGATCTGGTCGGCCTCGGGCCCCGCCCACACCTCGCGGTGGGCCTCGGAGCCGTCCGGCCTGAGCAGCAGCGTGTCGATCCGGTGCTCGCGCGCGGCCTCGATCAGCGCCGGCACGCCGTCGGCCGCGCCGACCCTGCCGTCGCCCCGGTGCTTGGCCGCGGCGAACCGCTCCAGCGCGCGGGCCGAACGGCGGCGGGCGTGCTCCGCGCGTTCGGCCGCGATCCACGCGTCGAGCCGCTCCGACCCGGCACCGGCGGCGCGCCCGCCCCGGTCGGTCTCGACGACCTCCGCCCCCAGGTGCTCCGGCAGCACCGTGTGGACGGTGCGCCGTTCGCGCTCGTCGCCCACCAGCACCACCAGCTCCGCCCCGGTCCTGGTGACGGCCTCCTCGACGGCGGAGGCGACGGTGCGGGCGTTCTCCTCCCAGGTGTTCTCCACGCTCAGTTGGAAGTGGCGTTCGGACCAGTCGGCCGACGCCGTGCGGTGCACCGGCCAGTCCCGCCCCTCCACCGTTCCCTCGGGGCGGCTGCCGGTGGAGGTCCGCAGTTCGAAGTCGGCGCCGACGCGGTCGATGTGCACGACGAGCGTGTCCGGCTCGTCGGGGACGAGTTCGAGCAGCGGCGCGACGTGCGGGAGCGGGGCCCAGACGCTGGTGGAGTCGCCGGGCGGCGGAGTGCTCAGCATCGGGTCGAGCACGACCTCGCCGCGGGTGGCGAAGACCGCCCTGCCGGGCGTCTGCTCCCCGAACGCATAGGTCTCGACGGCCTCGCGGACGGCTCGGCAGGTCTCCGCGTCCGCGCCCTGCTCGGCCAGTTCCTCGCCGAGCCGCCGCGCGGTGAGTTCCCGCCGGCTGTGCAGGGACTCGTCGGCGATCGAGGTGTCCACATAGGCCGTCGCCCAGGGGCCCGGACGGCTGTACAGAGGTGCCAGGGACGCCAGTCGCATGGTGTTCCTCCCGGTTTGTCAGGGTGACTCGACCCCCGCGAGTACCCCTTTTCGGCCCTACCCATGCGCCTCGGCCTCCCGGCCCGCCGGACGGCGGACCGGGAGGCCAGGGGCGGTGGCGTCACGCGTTTGGCCCCGTGCCGCACGGGTACGCGACCGTCGCGTTCCGGCCATGCGGGGCGCGCCGTGGAGGGCTCGCGGGGCGGCTCCGTCCGGCTCCGGGTCACGCCGCGGCGACCGACGCCGCCTTCGTCGAGGAGTGACCACCATGCAGACCGCGTCCCCCCGGTCGACCCCCGGACGGGGCAGCCCCGGCGACCGGGCGGGCGTCCCGCGGGCTTTGTACCCCGCCCGCGCGGGAGGCGGCGCGAGCACCCGGTCCGGGGCGCCGCACCCGCCCGGCCGCGCCTGCCGGCCCACCACGACCGCCCGCGCCCTGTGAACCCGCGTCTCGCCCGGCTGGTCCCCCGCGTCGGGCCGCCCGACCGCCACCAGGTGGTGCAGTCCCTGAAGGCGGCGGCCGCCGCCACCCTGGCCTGGGCGATATCCGGGTGGTGGCTGTCGGCGCCCATGGCACTGATGGCCCCCTGGGCCGCCGTCGCGCTGGTCCAGGGGACGGTGTACCGGTCGGTGCGCACCGCGGCCCAGCTCCTGCTGATGATCACCGTCGGGACGGTGCTCGCCGCCGGGGCGGCGACCCTGACGGGCGACACCATGACCGCCATGGTGATCGTCCTCCCGCTGACCGTGCTGCTCGGCAACTGGGCGCCGGTCGGCGGCCAGGGCCTGTACGCGCCCACCACCGCGCTGTTCGTCCTCGCCTACGGGGCGTACTCGCTCGCGGAAGTCGGGCACCGCCTGCTGGAGACCGCCGTGGGCGCGGCCGTGGGCATCGCGGTGAACGCCCTCGTCCTGCCCCCGGTGCACTCCCTCCACGTCAAGAGGCTGGCCGGCGCGCTGCCGCGCGACTGCGCGCGGCTGCTGCGGGAGCTGGGCGACGGCGTCGCCGACTACGACGACGAGCGGGCGGAGGAGTGGCACCGGAGCGCGAGCGACCTGCTGGGGTCGGTCGCGGAGCTGCGCGTCGCCCGTGCCTGGGACTCGGAGAGCTTCCGGCTCAACCCCGGACACCGCCTGCGCCGCAGGATACCCGCCCCCTCCGACGCGTGGGACCCCGTGTGGACGCGGGTGGCCAACCGCCTCCTCACCCTGACGCTGACCCTGTGGGAGACCGCGTCCGACCAGCGGGCGCTCCCCCGCCCGCCGCGCGTCGCGCGGGACGGGCTGGGCGCGCTCCTGACCGCCGCCGCCGAGATCTGCGCGCTCGATCAGGACATCATGGAGAACGGCGCCGACGACGAGCGGTGCTCGGCGCGGAAGGCCCGCCTGGAGGAGGCGCACCGGGCGCTCCACCGGATGAAGACGTCGCTGCACGGACCGGACCCGGATCTCAGGACGTCGGTCGGCAGCCTCGTGGCGGGCTGCCAGGCGCTGCTGGACGAGCTGGCCCCCGGTGAGGACGGGCTGCCGCTCCCCGTCTGCCGGACGAATGGCGCGGGGTCCGGCGTGGCGTCGTCCACGCACCCCTGACCGGCCGGCGGCGCGTCGCGGTGAGCCGGAGCGCTCGGGCGGGGGGGGGGGGGGGGGGGGGGGGGGACGCGCGGCCCCCCCGGCCCGCGCCGCCACCCCCAAAGAAACAGAAAACCTCCCCCCCCCCCCCCCCCTCCCGCCCCCCCCCCCCCCCCCCCCCCCCCCCCCCCCCCCCCCCCCGGGGCCCGCGGACCCGAACAGAGGAGACCGACGATGCCCTTCAGCCTCTCCGCACTGCTGGACGACGTGCTGCGGCCCCGCCGCCCGGAGGGGCGCGTGCTGGTCACCGGCTGGTTCAGCTTCCTGGACGGGGAGGTGACGGCCGGGGACGCCCTCGCCCAGCGGGCCGTCTCGGCGGCGCTGGACCGCCTGGGCCTGGCCCACGACACGGCGTGGAGCCCCGCCTTCGAACCCGCCGGGCCGACCCTGGAGGAGGCGCCGCCCGAACGCTACGACCAGCTCCTCTTCGTCTGCGGTCCGGTGCACGGGGACCAGCTCACCGCCCTGCACCGGCGCTACGCCGCCTGCCGGCGCGTCGCGGTGGGGGTGAGCGTGGTGGCCCCGGACGGTCCGGCCGTCCGGGGCTTCCACCGGGTGGTGGCGCGCGACGATCCGGGCGGCGGCCTCCTGCCGGACCTGGCGGGGGCCGCGCCGGCGCTGCCCGCCGCCCCGGTGGCGGGGGTGGCCCTGACGTACGGGCAGGGGGAGTACGGGGACCGGCGCGGCCACGACCGCGTCGCCGGGGTCCTGCTCCCCTGGCTGGCCGGGAAGGACTGCGCGCGGGTCGAGGCCGACACCCGGCTGGCCCTCGGCGACTGGCGCCACTGCCGGACGCCCGACCAGTACCTCTCCCTCGTCGCCCGGCTCGACGTCATGGTCACCGACCGGCTGCACGGTCTGGTGCTGGCCCTGCGCTCCGGCGTCCCCGCGCTGGCCGTGGACCCCGTCCGGGGCGGCGCCAAGGTCAGCGGGCAGGCCCAGCTCCTGCGCTGGCCCGCGCTGGTCCCCGGCGAGGACGTGACGACCGCGCTCCTGGACCGGTGGTGGGACTGGTGCCTCTCCCCCGCCGGGCGGGCCGCCGCCCGCCGGCGCGCCGCCCGCCTGCTCGGCCGTCCGCCGACCGCACCACGGCAACGCCCCTGACCTCGATGTTTGGGCACCGCGCCGCGGTGGTACCCGGCCGGGCGACCGCACACCCCCAGGAGGACAGATGACCGCAGACACCCGGCCCGCCGTCCCGGTCGCACTCGTCACCGGCGCGGACTCGGGGATCGGCAGGGCCATCGCCGTGAAACTGGCCGAGCACGGCATGGACGTCGGCCTCACCTGGCACGCCGACCGCGGCGGGGCCGACGCCACCGCCCGCGAGGTCCGCTCCCACGGCCGGCGCGCCGCCGCCGCCCGCCTGGACCTGACCGAGCTGCCGGACGCCGCCGACGTGGTGGACGGCCTCGCGGACGAGCTGGGCCGGGTGGACGTCCTGGTCAACTGCGCGGGCGCGGGCACGGCCGCCCGGTTCCTCGACCTGGAGTTCGACACGGTCCGCGACGTGGTCGACGTCAACCTCGTCGGCCCCTTCCTGTGCTCGCAGCGCGCGGCGCGCCGCATGATCGCCCAGGGGGACGGCGGCCGCATCGTCAACATCACGTCGGTGCACGAACACCAGCCGAGGGTCGGCGCCGCCCCCTACTGCGCCGCGAAGGGCGGGCTGGGGCTGCTGACGCAGGTGATGGCGCTGGAGCTGGCCGAGTACGGCATCACGGTGAACTCGGTGGCCCCCGGCGAGATCGCCACCCCCATGACCGGCCAGGAGGACGTCGAGGTGGAGCGCGTGGACCGGCCCGGCATCCCGCTCGGCCGGCCGGGCGACGCCCGCGAGGTCGCCTCGGTCGTCGCGTTCCTGGCCGGTCCGGAGTCCTCGTACACCACCGGGGCCTCCTGGGTGGTGGACGGCGGGATGCTCCGCATGGGGCCGCAGGCCGGCTCCCACCTCGCCTCCGACGACTGGCGCCGGCCCTGAGCGCGGGCGGCGCGGCGCGAGGCCGGGGCCCGAGGACCGACCGCCCGCACGACGCGCCTTCCCATCCCCACCCCACGGAGGACCCATGATCGACGACACCCTGCCGCTCCTGCTGCGCGGCTACGCCTGGCTCCCCGACCGCCGGCGGCGCAGCGGCGGAGCGCCCGTCCGCGCGCGCCTCCTCGGGAAGCCCGCCATCGCCCTGCACGGTCCGGCGGCGGTGCGGTTCTTCTACGACGAGAACCACGTCCACCGCCACGACGCCCTGCCCCTGCCGGTGATCGACACGCTCTTCGGCCGCGGCGCGGTGCACACCCTGGACGGCGACCGGCACCGGGCGCGCAAGGCGCTGTTCACCGATCTCCTCCTGGACCCCTCGCGCGTGCGGGACCTGGCCGCGCGCGTCGCCCTGGAGGCGGATGGGGCGCGGGCCGAGTGGGCGGGGCGCGAGCGGGTGGTGCTGTTCGACGCGATGGCCTCGGTGCTCACGCGCGCCGTGCACGCCTGGGCGGGGGTGCCGCTGCCCGACGGGGAGGCGTCGCGCACCGCGCGGGACATGATCGCCATGGTCGACGGCTTCGCCTCGGTGGGCCCCCGGCACCTGCGGGCCCGCCGGGCGCGCCGCCGGCAGGAGGAGCGGATCACGCCGCTGGTGGAGGAGGCGCGCGAGCGGCTGCGCGGTGCGCCCCCGGCGCTCGGGGCCGAGCCCACTCCGCTGGAGACGATCGCCGCCCACCGGGACGCGGACGGCGACCTGCTCCCCGCGCGCACCGCGGCGGTCGAGGTGCTGAACGTCCTGCGCCCGACCGCGGCCATCACCTGGTTCGCCGTGTTCGCCGCCCACGCGCTGCACCGCCACCCCGAGCACCGGGCCGCGCTGGCGGGCGACGACGACCCGGCGTACGCCTTCGCCTTCGCCCAGGAGGTCCGCCGGTTCTACCCGTTCGCCCCGTTCGTGGGAGGGCTGGCCGCCGAGCGGCTGCGGTGGTCGGGGCGGACGATCCGGCCCGGCACGCTGGTCCTGCTGGACCTCTACGGGCTCGACCACGACCCCGACCTGTGGCCCGAGCCCTACCGCTTCGACCCGGCCCGCTTCCTCGACGGCGACGCCCCCGCCGACGCCCTGGTCCCGCAGGGCGGCGGCCCCGTGGACGGCCACCGCTGCCCCGGCGAGGACGTGACCGTCGCGGTCCTGGCCACGGTGGCCTCGTTCCTGGCGCGCCTGCCGTACGAGGTGGCCGAGCAGGACCTGCGCATCCCGCTGCGCCGGGTCCCGACGGCGCCCCGGAGCGGGTTCGTGATCAGCGGCGTGGAGGCGGCGTCGGAACCGTACGCGGACGCGGGCCGGGTCTGAGGCTCAGCCGACCCGCCGGCCGGCCAGCGGCGCGGTGTCCTCTCCCCCGCCCCGCCGCACCCCGCGCAGGAAGGCGTGCAGCGCCTCCTCGGAGGAGCGGGTCGGGCGCCAGCCGAGGACCCGGTGCGCCCGGCCCGAGTCCAGGAGCGGCAGGCGCAGCACGGCGTCGAACAGGTGCGGCGAGGCCGGCACGGCGCGGGCCCGCCAGGCGGCGGCCAGCGCGGCGCGCACCAGGGGCGCGGGGACCTTGACGACGCGGGAGCCGAGCATCTCCGCCAGCGTGCGGGCGTCGATCACCGGGTCGGCCGCCAGGTTGAACGCCCCGCTCACCTCGCGCAGCGCGGCGAGCCGGTACGCCTCGGCGGCGTCGGCGGTGTGGAGCGCCTGGAAGCGGAGCCCCTTCAGGTCGGGGACGAAGGGGAGGAGGTCGGGCCGGAGCAGCGGGCCCGGCAGGTACCGCCCGGCGAAGATGCGGCGCTGCTCGGAGGCCGCGGACTCCTTGAAGAGGAAGCCGGGGCGCATCCTGACGACGCGGATCCGCGGATTCCGCAGCTCGTAGGCGTCGAGGACCCGCTCCAGGTAGGACTTCTCCCGGCAGTAGGCCGCGTCGGGCCAGCCGTGCGTGGGCCAGGACTCGTCGACGCCCGGTTCGTCCTTGGGGCCGGGCGAGTAGGCGCCGACGGACGAGGCGTGGACGAGGGCGGGGACGCCGCTCCGCGCCACCGCGTCGAAGACGCGCAGGGAGCCGAGCACGTTGCTGCGCCAGGTGACGACCGGGTCGTGGGTGGGCTGGAAGCGCCAGGCCAGGTGCACGACGGCGTCCGCGCCCCGCAGCATGTCCACGAGCCGGTCCTCGCTGCCGGGGCGCGAGAGGTCGACGGTGTCCCACCGCACCCCCGCGATCTCCAGGGAGGGCCTCCTGCGGGCGAGGGCCAGCACGGAGGCCACCTCGGGGTCCCCGGCCAACGCGCGGACGACGCTCGTCCCGACGTTGCCGGTGGCCCCCGTGACGACGATCCGCCTGCCCGCGGAGGGGGTGTCGTTCTCCATGGCGTGCTTCCTTCCTGGGGCGTCCCGAAGTCCTCGGGGGTCGTGGGGCCCCGTGGCTCCGGGACCGGTCCGGGTCAGGGGACGAGGAGCGTCTTGATCATGCCGTCAGCCTTCTTCTGGAACGTCTCGTAGGCCTGGGGGCCCTGCTCCAGCGGCAGGCGGTGGGTGGCGAAACCGTCCACGCCGAGCGGGTCGTCGTCGCCCAGCAGCGGCAGGATGTCGTCGACCCAGCGCTTGACGTTGGCCTGGCCCATGCGGAGCTGGATCTGCTTGTCGAACATGGTCAGCATCGGCATCGGGTCGGCGGACCCGCCGTAGACGCCGCTGATGGAGATCGTGCCGCCCCGGCGCACCAGGTCGACGGCCGTGTGCAGGGCGGTGAGGCGGTCGATGCCGGCCGTCTCCATCAGGCGCCGTCCGACCGCGTCGGGCAGCAGGCCGACCGCCGCGTGGGCCGCCTTGGCGACGGGCGCGCCGTGGGCCTCCATGCCGACGGCGTCGATCACCGCGTCCGTGCCGCGCCCGTCCGTGAGGTCCCTGACGGCGTCGCCGAGGTCCTTGCCGTGCCGGCGCAGGTCGAGGCAGGTGACCCCGTGGGCGCGCGCCCGGTCGAGGCGGTCGGGCACCAGGTCCACGCCCACGACGAGGCCCGCGCCCCGGTGCAGGGCGATCCGCGCGGCCATGGCCCCGATCGGCCCGAGGCCGAGGACGGTGACGCTTCCGCCGGGCGGGATGTCCGCGTACTCCACGGCCTGCCAGGCGGTGGGCAGGACGTCCGACAGGTAGACGAACCGGTCGTCCGGCGGGCCGTGCGGGACCTTGATCGGCAGGGCGTTGCCGAAGGGCGCCCGCAGGTACTCGGCCTGGCCGCCGGGGACCTGGCCGTAGAGCTTGGTGTACCCGAAGAGGGAGGCGCCGGTGCCGTAGGCGCGCACCTGGGTGGTCTCGCACTGGGAGTGCAGCCCCTGCCCGCACATGTGGCAGTGGCCGCAGGAGACGTTGAAGGGGATCACGACCCGGTCTCCGGGGGCGACCGCCACCACCTCTGCGCCGACCTCCTCGACGATGCCCATCGGCTCGTGGCCGAGGATGTCGCCGGGGTCGAGGTAGGGGCCCAGCACCTCGTAGAGGTGGAGGTCGGAGCCGCAGATCCCGGTCGAGGTGATCTTGACGATGATGTCCGTCGGCTCCTGGATGCGCGGGTCCGGGACCGTCTCCACCCGGACGTCCCGCTTTCCCTGATAGGTCAATGCGCGCACGGCTGCTCCCTTTTTCCACGTCCGCGTCGGCCGTCGCCCCCTTCAGGGGCATGATCGCCTGCCGGGTTCCCATGGGACGGTCCGTGAAACACGGCGCCACCGCGAGGAAGGCGATCTGCCTCCAGCGCACCGATCGGCTTCGGACGCGGCTTTCGGAATTCCGGGCGCGCGCGGGCGGCCGCCGGGAGGCGGGTGAGAGGATGACGGCATGGGAAAAAGCGCTCTCATCGTCATCGACATGATCAACACGTACGACCATCCCGACGCCGAGCAGCTCGTTCCGTCCGTCCGGACCGCGCTTCCGCCTCTCACCGGCCTGATCGACCGCGCCCGCTCCGAGAAGGCGCCGGTCATCTACGCCAACGACAATTTCGGGGAATGGCGGTCCCATCACGGGGAACTCGTCGAGACGGCTCTCCAGGGCCCTTATGCCGAACTCGTGGAGCCCGTGCTGCCCGACGACCATTCCCTTTTCGTCGTCAAGGCGAGACATTCCATCTTCTACGAGACGCCGCTCGCTTATCTGCTCTCCGAACTGGGCGCGGACCATGTCGTCCTCTGCGGCCAGGTGACCGAGCAGTGCGTCCTGTATTCGGCGCTCGACGCCCATATCCGGCATCTGCGCGTCACCGTCCCCCGCGACGCGGTGGCCCACATCCATCAGGATCTGGCCGAGGCGGCCCTGCGCATGATGGAGCGCAACATGGGCGCCGCGATCCAGGACGCGCGGGACGTCGCCTTCTGACGGCCGGGGGGGGGGGGGGGGGGGGGGGGGGGGGGAGGCCCACCCGCCTCCCGCCTCCGGGGGGGGGGGGGGTCCAAACCCAGTGGTGC
>NZ_JBVJCD010000030.1:0-76364 GCF_055588985.1 Streptomyces sp. NPDC041970 | reverse complement strand
GGGGGGGGTTTGGGGGGGGGGGGGGGGGGGTGGGGGGTGGGGGGGGGGGGGGTGGGGGGGGGGGGGGGGGGGGCCCCCCCCCCCCCCCCCCCCCCCCTCCCGCGTGTTGGGGGCGCGGAGCGGGGCGGACGCGCAGGGCGCGGCACAGGCTGATGCGCCGAGCGCGCGGCACGGAGCGGGCGCGCGCCGCGGGGCCGGGCGGGCGCCGCGGGGCCGGGCGGGCGCTACGGGCGTGACACGCGCCAGGCGCGCGGAACAGGCGCTATGGGGGCGCGGAGCGGGCGCTTGAGGTGCGCCCCACGGGCACTTCCGGGTACGCCCGGTGGGCGCCGGCGCAGGGCCGGGCGGGCGCTTGGGGCGCGCGGCGCGCGGCCGGGCGCACCCGGCGGTCAGTCCTTGGCGAGGACGAACGAGGCCCGCTGGACCGGCTCGCCGGGGGCCTTCGCCTCCAGGAGGTACGTCCCCGGTCCGGCCTTGCCGGCCGGCGGGGTCGCGCAGCCGGGCGTGGAGAGGGTCCGCTTCCACTCCACCGCGTGCACCACGCGCGCGCCCGCCGGGACGTGGAGGAAGACCGGGCCCGGTGCGGCGGGGCAGTCCTTGGAGGACCAGACGGCCTCGTTCTCCTCGCCGGCCTCGGTGACCGTGAGGACCACGCTCTTCGGTCCCAGGTCGGCCTTGCAGGCGGCGGACGAGGTGTTCTCCGCGACCAGTTCGAACCTGGGCCGGTCCTCGGGGCCGAAGCTGACCTTCGTGCGCAGGCTCAACCGCAGCGCGCCGGGCGTGCATTCGGGGAGCGGGGAGCCGGCCGGGACCCGCCGGGCCGCCGTGCCGCCGCCGCTCGCACCGGCACCGCCCGTGCCCGCACCGGCGGTTGACGCGCCGTCGGACGAACCGCCGCCGTCCGAGCCGCCGGTGGAGGGGGCCGTGTCGCCGTTGCCGGCGTCCGATCCGCCGGCGCCGCCGTCCGCACCGGACTCCTCGCGGCCGCCCGGCTGTTGGGTGATCGCGGGGCCGGAGCCGGACGGGCCGGGCTCGATCGACTTCACCGGTCCGGGCTCGCCGGACTTGCCGTCGTTCCTGCTCCCCCCGCCGCCGACGGAGGTGAGCGCCCAGGCGGCCAGAGCGGCGAGCAGCGCAACCAGAAGTGCCGCTACCGCCCTCCGTCGCCAGTAGATGCTGGAGGGAAGCGGACCGACCGGATTGCGCATAGATCCCACGCCCAAACTGTACGAGAGATCCGCGCCGTCTCCGGCCCCACCCGCCGCTCCCCGCACAAGTTTTGCGGATCATCATCTCGGGGACCGGGGCACAGGGGACAGAACGGGTGGCGTTGCCGCCTCCTGGGCCGCCGCGCGGGCCGACACCCCCCTACCCGCGACCACCGTCCCCTCTTCCGTGCCAGGATCTCAGGTGCGATGACTGCCATGACTTCGACACAGACGCCCCCCGCCGCCTCCCTCCACACCCCCGTCATCGGGTGGTTCGAGCAGCACGCCCGCGATCTGCCCTGGCGCCGCCCCGAAGCGGGCGCCTGGGGCGTGATGGTCAGCGAGTTCATGCTGCAGCAGACCCCGGTGAGCCGGGTCCTCCCGGTGTACGAGCAGTGGCTCGCCCGCTGGCCCCGACCGGCCGACCTGGCCGCCGAGGCCCCCGGCGAGGCCGTCCGCGCCTGGGGCCGGCTCGGCTACCCGCGCCGCGCGCTGCGGCTGCACGGGGCGGCGCTGGCGATAACGGAACGGCACGGCGGCGATGTGCCGAGCGAGCACGCGCAACTGCTGGCGCTGCCCGGCATCGGCGAGTACACGGCGGCGGCCGTGGCCTCGTTCGCGTACGGGCAGCGGCACGCGGTGCTCGACACGAACGTCCGCCGGGTGTTCGCCCGCGCCGCGTCCGGCATCCAGTACCCGCCGAACGCCACCACGGCCGCCGAGCGCAAGCTCGCCCGCGCGCTGCTCCCCGACGAGGACGAGCGCGCGGCGCGCTGGGCGGCGGCCACGATGGAGTTGGGCGCGCTGGTGTGCACCGCGCGCAACGAGGACTGCGACCGGTGCCCGATCGCCTCGCAGTGCGCCTGGCGGCTGGCGGGCAAACCCGCGCACCAGGGGCCCGCGCGCAAGGGGCAGGCGTACGCCGGCACCGACCGGCAGGTGCGCGGGCGGCTGCTGGCGGTGTTGCGGGACTCGGTGCACCCGGTCGCGCAGGCGGTCCTGGACACGGTGTGGGAGGAGCCCGTGCAGCGGGCCCGCGCCCTGGACGGGCTGGTCGCGGACGGGCTGGTCGAGCCGCTGGCCGACGGCCGGTACCGGCTGCCGATGACCTGACCCGTCCTCCCCGCCGCGCTGTTACACAACCGATGGGCAGCCGTGCATCCACGTACGGCTGCCCCGCACATCGCCGTGACAACGCCTCCGTAGCGTCAGCGACAGCCGGGCCGCCCCACTCACGCGCCCCGGCGGCTCGGGGTCGGAAACGGGGACGGAGGCGGTTGTCATGGCGCAGGGCGAGGTGCTCGCGTTCGAGGACTACGTACGCACACGGCAGGAGGCCCTGCTGCGCAGCGCGCGCCGGCTGGTCCCCGACCCGGTGGACGCGCAGGACCTGCTCCAGACCGCGCTGGTGCGGACGTACGGCCGCTGGGACGGCATCGCCGACAAGTCCCTCGCCGACGCCTATCTGCGCCGCGTCATGATCAACACCCGTACCGAGTGGTGGCGGGCGCGCAAGCTCGACGAGGTGCCCACCGAGCAGCTTCCCGACGCGAGCGTCGACGACGGCAGCGAGCAGCGCGCCGACCGCGCCCTGCTGATGGACATCCTGGGCATCCTGGCTCCCAAGCAGCGCAGCGTCGTCGTGCTGCGACACTGGGAGCAGATGAGCACGGAGGAGACGGCGGCGGCGCTCGGCATGTCCGCCGGCACGGTCAAGAGCACACTGCACCGGGCGCTGGCGCGCCTGCGCCAGGAGCTGGAGAGCCGCGAGCTGGACAGCCGCGAGGCGGTGGCCCGCGAGACCGCGGGCCACCGCGCGGCGCCGCCGTCCGCCTCCGCGCGCATCCCCGCCCAGCGGACCCCGGTCCCGGCGGCGCGGGCACACATCCCGGCGCAGCGGAACGGGCGCCACGACGAGCGGGGGCGGGAGCGGTGCGCGGCCTGACAGGCAGCAGCGGCGGCGGCGAGGCCGACGGGGGAAGCGGCGAGGACGCCGACGGGAGATCCGGCCGGCGGCGGTGGCCGCGGGGCGGCAGGGCGGCGAGCGGCACGGCACTGGCCGGGCTCGTCGCCTTCGGGCTGTTCTGCGCCGGCTGCTCCACCGGCGGCACCGGCACCCGCGACGAGGGGCCCGCCGGCAGTCAGCCGGTCGCCCGGACCACCCCGCACCCCTCGCCCTCCGGCACCGCGCCGGCCGTCAGGCGGGTCGACCCGGTGCGGCTGCTCAAGGGCGACCCCCGGGTGAGCGAGCGGGTCCGGTCCGGGCTGCGGGCCTGCGACGGCGACGCGTACCCGGTGGACACCTCGTACGGGTCGCTGACCGGCGGCCCGGCGGCCGACGTGGTGGTCAACGTGATGAACTGCGACGACTCGGTGGGCATCGGGACGTACGTGTACCGGGCCGGGCCGGGCGGCTCGTACGACAACGTCTTCACCGTCGAGGTCCCCGCCGTCTACGGGACCATCGACCGGGGCGACCTGGTGGTCACCACCCAGATCTACAGCTCGAAGGACCCGCTGACCTACCCGTCCGGCTCGGAGGTGGTCACCTACCGTTGGGCCGACGGCCGCTTCACCGAGCACGACCGGGTGCACAACGACTTCAGCCGTGCCGTCGCGGGCACCGACGGCGATCTGCCCGTGCAGTCGGAACCGGTGGAGCCGGCGGAGCCGGCGCCGTCGGGTCCGAGCAGGAACTGAAAGCGAGAACCAGCGTCCATGGCCGAGACCCACGTCCTCTTCGTCGAGGACGACGACGTCATCCGCGAGGCCACCCAGCTCGCCCTGGAGCGGGTCGGCTTCATGGTCACCGCGATGCCGGACGGCCTGTCCGGGCTGGAGGCCTTCCGGGCCGACCGGCCGGACATCGCCCTGCTCGACGTGATGGTGCCGGGCCTGGACGGGGTCAGCCTGTGCCGGCGCATCCGCGACGAGTCGACCGTCCCGGTGATCATGCTCTCGGCGCGCGCCGACTCGATCGACGTGGTGCTGGGGCTGGAGGCCGGGGCGGACGACTACGTCACCAAGCCGTTCGACGGCGCGGTCCTGGTGGCCCGCATCCGGGCGGTGCTGCGCCGTTTCGGCCACGCGGCCGGGGCGGACGGCGGGCAGTCGGCGGCCGGCGGCCCGGAGGAGGGCGGGGCGCTCGGCGGGGTGCTGGTCTTCGGCGACCTGGCGGTCGACACCGACGGCATGGAGGTGCGGCGCGGCGGGCGGCAGGTGGCGCTGACGCCCACCGAGATGCGGCTGCTGCTGGAGTTCTCGTCCGCACCCGGCACCGTCCTGTCCCGCGACAAGCTCCTGGAGCGGGTCTGGGACTACGGCTGGGGCGGCGACACCCGCGTGGTGGACGTGCACGTGCAGCGGTTGCGCACCAAGATCGGCCAGGACCGGATCGAGACGGTCCGCGGCTTCGGCTACAAGTTGCGCGGATGAGGCGGTTGGCCCTGCGGACCGGCGTCCGCTGGAAGATCAGCATCGCGATCGCGGCGGTCGGCGCGCTCGTCGCGGTGGCGCTGAGCCTCGTGGTCCACAACGCGGCCCGCGTCTCGATGATCGAGAACGCCCGCGAGGTGCAGTTGGAGCGGCTGCTGGGCGCCCAGCGGTTCTACGAGGCGACGGCCATGCAGAAGGGCGGCCCGAAGTTCGGCGCCAAGCTCAACGACCCGGCGATGCCGCGGAGCCTGCGCGAGGAGGTCCGCAGGAACCGCCGGGCCACGCACGTGACGGCGGCCCCGGACGGGGTGCCGGACGTCTGGGCGGCGGTCCCGCTGGCCAACGGGGACGTGCTCTCGCTGCACACCCGGTTCGCGGACCGCTCCGCCACGGTCATGGCCGACCTGGACCGGGCCCTGATCATCGGCTCGGTCTCGGTGGTCGTCGGCGGCTGCGCGCTCGGCGTCCTGATCGGCGGCCAGCTCTCGCGCAGGCTGCGCAAGGCGGCGGCCGCGGCGGGCCGGGTCGCCCAGGGGCAGACCGACGTACGGGTGGGGGACGCCGTCGGCGGGGTCGTACGGGACGAGACCGACGAGCTGGCGCGGGCGGTGGACGCGCTGACCGACGCGTTGAACGAGCGGATCGAGGCGGAGCGCCGGGTCACCGCGGACATCGCCCACGAGCTGCGCACCCCGGTCACCGGGCTGCTCACCGCGGCGGAGCTGCTGCCGCCGGGCCGCCCCTCCGAGCTGGTGCGGGACCGGGCGCAGGCGATGCGGACGCTGGTCGAGGACGTCCTGGAGGTGGCCCGGCTGGACAGCGCGTCGGAGCGGGCGGAGCTCCAGGAGCTGCCGCTGGGCGAGTTCGTCAGCCGCCGGATCGCGCTGCTGGACCCCGGCGTGACCGTGCGGGTGGTGCACGAGTCGTGGGTCTCCACCGATCCGCGCCGCCTGGAGCGCATCCTCGGGAACCTGCTCGGCAACGCCGCCAAGCACGGCTCGACCCCGGTGGAGGTGACGGTCGAGGGCCGGGTGGTCCGGGTCCGCGACCACGGTCCCGGTTTCCCGGAGGAGCTGCTGCGGGACGGGCCGAGCCGGTTCCGCACCGGCAGCGTGGACCGGGCGGGGCACGGGCACGGGCTGGGGCTGACGATCGCGGCGGGCCAGGCCAGGGTGCTGGGGGCCCGGCTCACCTTCCGCAACGCGGCCCCCTCGGGCGCGGCGGAGGGCGCGGGCGGGGCGATCGCGGTGCTGTGGCTGCCGGAGCACGCGCCGACGGCGACGGGGAGCTTCCCGGTGCTGCGGGCGGCGGACGCACGGCAACCGCAGGACTGAGGCGACCCGCGGGCCCGGCGACCCGCGGATACGACGACGGCGGCGGCTTCCCGGTGCTGCGGGCGGCGGACGCACGGCAACCGCAGGACTGAGGCGACCCGCGGGCCCGGCGACCTGCGGATACGACGACGGCGGCGACGCGAGGAGTGGGCCTCGGGGGCTCTCCTCGGCGTCGCCGCCGGCGGGTGACCGGGCGCACGCCCCGGTTACCGGGGTGCGACGGGTCCACTGACTCTCTTCGGTTGTGCTGGGCGCGCCGGTCCCCGGCGCGTCAGCGCGGGTACGTCAGACGGATCAGATGGAGACGTGCACCGAGCGCAGGTACGCGGCCGGGTTCAGCGCCGAGCCGTAGTTCGGGGTGGTGCGGATCTCGAAGTGCAGGTGCGGGCCGCTGGAGTTGCCGGTGTTGCCGGACAGGGCGATCTTCTGGCCGGTCTTCACGGACTGGCCGATGTGCACGTTGATCTTCGACAGGTGCGCGTACTGCGAGTACTTGCCGTTGGCGTGCTTGATCACGACGGCGTTGCCGTACGCGGGGCCGTCGCCGGCGCCGTTCGGGCCGGCCTTGACGACGGTGCCGGTGTGGGCGGCCTCGACCGGGGTGCCGACCGGCACGGCGAAGTCCTGGCCGGAGTGCTTGGCGGCCCAGCGGGCGCCGCCGGTGCCGTAGCTGGCGCTCAGGGTGTACTTCTTGACCGGGGCCTTCCAGGAGACGGCGTTCTTCTTCGCCGCCTTCTTCTTGGCCTCGGCCTTCTTCTTGGCGTCGGCGGCCTTGTCGGCGGACGCCTTCTTCGCCGTGGCGGCGGCCTTGCCCTGCGCGGCCGCCTGCTGGGCGACCGAGTCGGCGAGGGTGGCGGAGCCGGCGGCACCGGTGGTGCCGGAGGCGATCGCCGCACCGGCGCCCAGCACCATCGACGCACCGAGGCCGGCGGCCACGACGGCGCCGCGGACACGGGAGGCGGACGGGCGGACGGTGAGCTGGTTCGTTGCGCGCTTCGACATACGGGGGAAGTCCTCCGAAGGTGAGTGGACCCGGCGTGCTGTCCGGGCTTGCTCCACCTTGGTAACCCGCACCCCCGCCGGTGCTCAAACCCCCCTTCTACGATGAAAAGCCGTAGAAAGGGCGCAGGGAATGTACCGCTTTCATCCTTTTCGGCGGTCCGGTGCGCGGCGCTCGATCGCGCGCGCGGAAAGGTTCGCCCGCTGCTCCGGGGGCATTTTCACGGACATGGCGGCGTGTTGCGCCCGTATCGCCCGGAGCGGCGGAAGGCCCGGCCCGCGCCGGGCCGAAGGTCCCGCGGCCGACCGGGGCGCTTTCTCCTAGAGCGGGTAGTAGGCCCGTTTCGGGCTGTGCGCCTTGTCACCGCCGGTGGGACCGATGTCCGTCCGTTTCGGGACCTTCGGCCCCCACCGTCAGTACGCTGACGGGAAAGCCGCACCGCACCCCCGGGGGGACCCCATGACGGCCGAGAACACCCACGCCCTGGACGGCATCGAGCTGGCCGACGCCGTCGCGTCCGTCCGCAACCAGCTCATCGAGGCGGCGGCGCGGGCCGCGGACCACCCCGTCGCCTTCGCGGTCGGCGACATCCAGATGGAGTTCACCCTGGAGCTGCGCCGGGAGGCCAAGGCGGGCGGCAAGGTGAAGGCCTGGGTCGTCGAGGCGGGTGCGGACGCGTCGCGGGCGACGGGCCGCACCCACAAGGTGGCCTTCACCCTCAGCCCCCGCAACGCGGTGACGGGCGAGGCGTGGGAGATCGGCGCCCCGGACGACGGTTCCACGGCGGGGTTCGGGGACGAGCCCGTACGCCCGTGAGCGCACCGGCCCCGGCGCCCGACCACCCCGCCGACCGCACCGTGGCCGTCTCCGGCGCCCTCCAGGGCAGCGGCGTCCTGCTGACCGACGTCCTGGTCCTGACCTGCGCCCACGTGGTCAGGAGCGGCGACAACCACGTGGCCCACCCCGGCAGCCGGGACCGCACCCCGGCCACGGTCGCCTGGATCGACTACGACCTGGACGTGGCCCTCCTCCAGGCGGCCGAACCGGTGCGCCCCGTCGCGCCCGTGCGGTTCGGCGTGGTGGACACCCGCCAGGCCATCCCCGGCTGCGAGATCACCGGCTTCCCGCGCGTCCAGCGCCACGGCCCCGACCAGCGGCTGGAGGCCGACCAGTACACCGCCACGGTCCTGCCGATGGCGGGCCGGGTGCGCGACCTGCTCGTCTGCGACCTGGACGGCCCGCCCCCCGCCCGCCCGGACGGGGAGGCCGCCGCGCTGTCCGGGCTCTCCGGCGGGCCCGTGTTCATGGGGGACGTCCTGCTGGGCGTCGCCCGGCAGGTCCCCCGTCAGCGCGACGGCCGCCGGGTGGAGTGCGTCCCGCTCGGCCCGGTCCTCGCCGCGCCCCCCTTCCGCCTGGTCTTCGAGCGGACCGGCGTCGCCCTGCGCCACGAACGCGTCCAGGGCAGCTTCCCGAGGGACCTGCACTACGACGCCGAGTACGCGCGGGCCCTCGGCGTCGCGTACCGGCGTACGAAGATCTTCGGCCTGGACGAGCTGAGCCGGCACGACTCCGAGTGGGACCTGGACACCGCCTACCTCAGCCTGGAGGCCCAGCCGCAGGACCGGGGGGCCGGGGCGCCCGCCCCCGCCCCGCCGCTCCCCCAGCGCGTCGACGCCCTGCTCGGCGACCGCCCGCGGGTCCTGCTGCGCGGCGAGGCGGGCGCGGGCAAGACGACCCTGCTGTGGTGGCTGGCCGCGCACGCCTCGGCCCGCACCCTGGGCGACGCGCTGGCCCCGCTGGACGGCCTGGTCCCGTTCGTCGTGCCCCTGCGCACCCTGCGGGCCCGCGGCGGCGCGTTCCCCGGCCCGGCGGAGCTGTCCGGGGCGGCGGGGCTGGTCGTCGACGCGGCCCCGGAGGGGTGGGCGGGCCGGGTCCTGGCCGCCGGCCGGGCCCTGCTGCTGGTCGACGGGTTGGACGAGGTGCCGCCCGAGGACCGCGAGCAGGCGCACGACTGGCTCTCCCGGCTGCTGGGCCGCTACCCGGACACCCGGTGCGTCGTGACCGTGCGGCCGCTCGCCGTGGAGCCGGACTGGCTGCGCTCGGAGGGGTTCGAGGAGCTGCGGCTGCTGCCCATGCGGAACGAGGACATCCAGGCCTTCGTCTCCTCCTGGCACCGGGCGGCCCGGCTCTCCGACGGCGAGGACGGCGAGCGGCTGGACGAGCTGGAGCGCGACCTCGCCCGCCAGTTCGACCAGAACGCCACCCTCCGCGACCTCGCCCGTACGCCCCTGCTCTGCGCGGTGATCTGCGCGCTGCACCGCCGCCGCGACGGCTTCCTCCCCGAGACCCGCTGGCAGCTCTACCGCTCGGCTCTGGAGATGCTCCTCGGCCACCGCGACCGGCGCCGCCGGATCGGGGACCCCGAGGGCATCGCGCTGGACGTCGAGGAGCACGCCCAACTCCTCCAGCGCATCGCCGTCTGGCTGGTCCGCGAGGGCCAGTCGGAGTTCACCCGCGACCAGGCCCTGCGCCAGCTCGGGAGGGCGCTGGCGGGGATGGAGCGGGTGAGCGCCCAGGGGCCGCCCGAGAGGGTCCTCGCCCATCTGCTCAACCGCAGCGGGCTGCTGCGGGAACACGGCGACGACACCTACCAGTTCGTCCACCGGACCTTCCAGGACTACCTGGCCGCCAAGGAGTTGGTCGAGGACGAGCACCTGGGCGAGCTGCTGCGGCACGCGGGCGAGGAGTCCTGGCAGGACGTGGTGCTGCTGGCGGCGGGCCACTGCGGGCGGCGCGAACTCGCCGTACTGGTCGGCGGGTTGCTGACCGCGGGGCTGCACCACGCGGCCGGCACGACCGCCCGTGCCGCCCTGCACGTCCTGGCCGCCCTGTGCGCGCAGCACGCGACCTGGCTGGACCGCGCGGTGCGGGCGCGGGTCCGGGCGAGCACGGCGGCGCTGTTCCCACCGACCGACGGCGACCAGGTCGTCTCCCTGGCCCGGCTGGGACCGGCCGCGCTGGAGTTCCTGCCCGACCCGGCAGACCTGTCCGGCGAGGAGCCGTGGCTCGAGGAGGCGGCGGACCTCATCACGGAGGTCGGGGGAGCCCCCGCCCTCCCCCGCGCCCGAGCATGGCTCCTGGCCCATCCCCGACTGGGCGACTGCTTCATGAAGGCGTGGAACCGCTTTCCGCCCGAGGAGTACGCCACTGACGTGCTGGCTCTCTGCGGCCCATCGCCGAGGTTCTTGCGGGTGAGCGACCGCCGGCGGCTGAGGGCGTTACGGCACCTTCCCTCCATGCGCGCCCTGGCGCTGCGCACGGACCTGCCCGAAGCGGAGGTCGCCGCGGCGCTGGAAGGCAGCGGTGTCACTGCCCTCTCCCTCCTGGACAACGCACGGCTCACCCAGCTCTCCTGGCTCGGCTCCCTCGCCGGCTCCCTCTCGTTACTGACGGTCGAGAGATGCCCCGCGATCCGGGATCTGTCGCCGCTCACCGGCCTCCCCCACCTCGACTGCCTGCGTCTGCATACGTCCCACCTACGACCCGAGGACCTGGCCCCGCTGGCGGGCCTACCATCCGGCCTCTCCTCCCTCGGCCTTCTGCACCTGCCGGTGGACCGGTTGAGCGAGATCCCCGCCCACCCCGGCGTCACCGTGCTGCGCGCGATGAGCCGGCGTCCGCTCCGGCTGGACGGGCTCGACGCCTGGCCGTCGCTCACCGCGCTGCGGCTCTCCGAGGTCAGCGCGCTCGACGAAGCCCTGGCCGCGCTCCGCGAGCACCCCCGCCTCGTCCACCTCGGCCTTGACGTGTTCCCCTGGTCGCACCGGCCGACCCGCGGGGTGTCAGCCCCCACGGTGGAGGAGCTGTCCGTACCGGCCCCGCACCACGGCGGGGATCTGGGGATGCTGGCCGCGCTCTTCCCCGGCCTCACGCGACTCACCCTGGACGCCTCGGCGCGGAGCGCTCTGGACCTCACGCCGCTGCACACCTGGCCGGGGTTGCGGATTCAGGTCACCGGGCTGGGGGAGCGCCGACTCATCGGGGCGGAGGAGCTGGCCGACCGGCTCACCCTCCCCTACTGACCGCTCAGGGCCCGCTCGGCACTCAGTGGCGGGCCCGGCGAACAGGGCCGTTGGGCCCACGGAAAAGGGGCTGCCCCGGAGACCGGTACGGATACCGGTTCCGGGGCAGCCCCTCGGTGCGGGCTCGGGCCCTGGGGCCTTACGCCTCCTTCGACAGGTTCGGGCCGGTGCCGCCGGCCGCCTGCTCGATCGGCGGGACGTCGGGCAGCGCCGACTTCTCCTCGCCGCGGAAGGTGAACTTCTTCTCGTCGCCCTCGCCCTCGACGCCGACGACCACGATGTGGCCGGGGCGCAGCTCGCCGAAGAGGATCTTCTCCGAGAGGATGTCCTCGATCTCGCGCTGGATCGTCCGGCGCAGCGGCCGGGCGCCCATCACGGGGTCGTAGCCCTTCTTCGCCAGGAGCGACTTGGCCTCGGAGCTCAGCTCGATGCCCATGTCGCGGTCCTTGAGGCGCTCGTCGACCTTGGCGAGCATGAGGTCGACGATCTGGATGATGTCTTCCTCGGTGAGCTGGTGGAAGACCACCGTGTCGTCGACACGGTTGAGGAACTCGGGCCGGAAGTGCTGCTTCAGCTCCTCGTTGACCTTGATCTTCATCCGCTCGTAGTTCGTCTTGACGTCGCCCTGGGCGGCGAAGCCCAGGTTGAAGCCCTTGGAGATGTCCCGCGTCCCGAGGTTGGTCGTCATGATGATGACCGTGTTCTTGAAGTCCACGACCCGGCCCTGGGAGTCGGTCAGGCGACCGTCCTCCAGAATCTGGAGCAGGGAATTGAAGATATCGGGGTGGGCCTTCTCGACCTCGTCGAAGAGGACGACGGAGAACGGCTTGCGGCGCACCTTCTCGGTGAGCTGGCCGCCCTCTTCGTAGCCCACGTAACCGGGGGGCGAACCGAAGAGGCGCGAGACCGTGTGCTTCTCGCTGAACTCCGACATGTCGAGGGAGATCAGCGCGTCCTCGTCGCCGAAGAGGAATTCGGCGAGCGTCTTGGACAGCTCGGTCTTACCGACGCCGGACGGGCCGGCGAAGATGAACGAGCCGCCGGGGCGCTTGGGGTCCTTCAGACCGGCCCGCGTACGGCGGATCGCCTGCGAGAGGGCCTTGATGGCGTCCTTCTGCCCGATGACGCGCTTGTGGAGCTCGTCCTCCATGCGCAGCAGGCGCGAGGACTCCTCCTCCGTCAGCTTGAAGACCGGGATGCCGGTGGCCGTGGCCAGGACTTCGGCGATCAGCTCGCCGTCGACCTCGGCGACGACGTCCATGTCGCCGGCCTTCCACTCCTTCTCCCGCTTGGCCTTCGCCGCGAGGAGCTGCTTCTCCTTGTCGCGGAGGGAGGCCGCCTTCTCGAAGTCCTGGGAGTCGATGGCCGACTCCTTGTCGCGGCGGACTCCGGCGATCTTCTCGTCGAACTCGCGGAGGTCCGGCGGCGCGGTCATCCGGCGGATGCGCATCCGGGAACCGGCCTCGTCGATCAGGTCGATCGCCTTGTCCGGCAGGAAGCGGTCCGAGATGTACCGGTCGGCCAGGGTGGCGGCCTGGACCAGCGCCTCGTCCGTGATGGAGACCCGGTGGTGGGCCTCGTAGCGGTCGCGCAGACCCTTGAGGATCTCGATGGTGTGCGGCAGCGACGGCTCCGCGACCTGGATGGGCTGGAAGCGGCGCTCGAGGGCCGCGTCCTTCTCCAGGTGCTTGCGGTACTCGTCGAGCGTGGTGGCGCCGATGGTCTGGAGCTCGCCGCGCGCCAGCATGGGCTTCAGGATCGAAGCCGCGTCGATGGCGCCCTCGGCGGCGCCCGCACCCACGAGCGTGTGCAGCTCGTCGATGAACAGGATGATGTCGCCGCGGGTGCGGATCTCCTTGAGGACCTTCTTTAGGCGCTCCTCGAAGTCACCGCGGTACCGGGAGCCGGCGACCAGCGCGCCGAGGTCCAGGGTGTAGAGGTGCTTGTCCTTGAGGGTCTCGGGCACCTCGCCCTTGACGATGGCCTGCGCCAGGCCCTCGACGACCGCCGTCTTGCCGACGCCGGGCTCGCCGATGAGGACCGGGTTGTTCTTGGTGCGGCGGGACAGCACCTGCATGACCCGCTCGATCTCCTTCTCGCGCCCGATGACCGGGTCGAGCTTGGACTCACGAGCGGCCTGGGTGAGGTTCCGGCCGAACTGGTCGAGCACCAGGGAGGTGGAGGGCGTGCCCTCGGCGGGGCCGCCGGCGGTGGCCGCCTCCTTGCCGCCCGAGTACCCGGAAAGAAGCTGGATGACCTGCTGCCGGACCCGGTTCAGGTCGGCTCCCAGCTTCACGAGGACCTGGGCGGCGACGCCCTCGCCCTCGCGGATCAGGCCGAGCAGGATGTGCTCGGTGCCGATGTAGTTGTGGCCCAGTTGAAGAGCCTCGCGGAGCGACAGCTCCAGGACCTTCTTGGCTCGCGGGGTGAAGGGGATGTGCCCGGACGGGGCCTGCTGGCCCTGCCCGATGATCTCCTCCACCTGCTGGCGGACCGCCTCGAGCGAAATCCCGAGGCTCTCCAGGGCCTTAGCGGCGACACCCTCACCCTCGTGGATCAGCCCCAGGAGGATGTGCTCGGTGCCGATGTAGTTGTGGTTGAGCATCCGGGCTTCTTCCTGAGCCAGGACGACAACCCGCCGCGCGCGGTCGGTGAACCTCTCGAACATCGTTAATCGCTCCTCAGAGCGGTCGGTCAGTGAGGGGTCGGTCCCCTCCCAGTCCTTCCGCATGCTAGTCCCGTAGGACGGGACAGCTCATTCCAACTGCCGACATCCCGGATCACCCCCGCACCCGCGGGGACTCTTACTGCCGAACAGCCTGCAACTGCTCCAACCCGATGGTGCGAGACGATGTTCCCGCAGGCCAGGCAGTTACCCCTTTCGCCAGTACGCCGATGGCGAACGTGAGGGCCCTCGGACCCGCGCGCCGCCCCTTCCCACGAGGAAAGTCTTACCCGTAATCACTGACAGTCCATGCGGCGCGCCCCGGTTCCCTCCGCTACGGGCGAACACCCTTGCGCCGCCCACCGCTCCCGCGCGCCCCCGCGACCGGGACCCAGCGTGAGCGCCTGGGGACGCCGCGTAACCCCGGAGGCGGTTCGGCGTTTCATCGGACATGACGCCCACGGTCCCGCCGCCCCGTTCCCCGTCCGACGCCGCCGAAGAGACGGCCGAGGCCGCTCTGGCACGGTGGTACGCGCGGGAGCTGGACTGGCTCACCGCGGGGCGGAATCCACTGCGGCTGCTCACCGGGGTCCGCTTCGACGTGCTGGAGCTGCCCGCGGAGGCGGGCCGCGCCGTGCTGGAGCGCGGGGTGCGGACCGGGCCGGTGCTGCTGTCCGGTGCGCGGATGGGGCTGCTGGTCGCCGCGGGCGGCGCCGATGAGCTGCCGGGGCTGCTCGACTGGCTGGAGTGGGGCCCGATCGCGTTGGACCTGACCGCCGTGGGCGCGGGGGGCCGCGTCGCGGCTCCGCCCCTTCCCGGTACGGCGGTGGGCACGCGGGGGGCCGCCGCGTGGCTGCGGCCCCCGGAGCCGGGGCGTGCTCCCGAGCCGGCGCTGCCGGCCATCACGGGCTTCGGGGGCAGGGGCGGGGATGCCCCCGATCTCGTACGCCTGGTGGACGCCGCGGCGACCGAATGCCATCGGGTCCGGTTGGCGCGCGCCCGCGCCGGGCTGCCGGCGGTGGGTGCGGCAGATCAGCCGTTGGCCTTCTCGTAGGCCTCGCGGATCTCCGCGGGAACGCGGCCCCGGTCATTCACGTTGTGGCCGTTCTCCCGCGCCCACCGGCGGATTTCCGCGGTGTCCTTGTTGCCGCCGGACACGGCGCGGCCCTTGCCGCGGCTCGCGGCGGCGCGGCCGCCGGTGCGGCGCCCGCCCTTGGTGTAGGGCTCGAGAAGGCCGCGAAGCTTCTCCGCGTTGGCCGTGGTGAGGTCGATCTCGTACGTCTTGCCGTCAAGGGCGAACGTGACGGTCTCATCGGCCTCGACGCCGTCGAGGTCATCGACAAGAAGGACCTGAACCTTCTGTGCCACGGGGATTTCCTTTCATCGAAAATGGAGTACGCGGAAAGGAAACCGCTTTTCCCCGGAAAACACAAACCCTCGGGAGAGGTTCAGCGGACCGGGGAGACGGGAAACGTACGCGATTCGGACATAGGGTTGCAGGTCCTTCTGCCGATCACAGGTGCAGAAGCATCCGGCTGTTGCCCAAGGTGTTCGGCTTCACCCGTTCGAGACCCAGGAACTCCGCGACGCCCTCGTCGTAGGAACGCAGCAGCTCACTGTAGACATCGGTGTCGACCGGCGTCTCTCCGATCTCGACGAAGCCGTGCTTGGCGAAGAAGTCCACTTCGAAGGTGAGGCAGAAAACCCTGCGGACGCCGAGCCGGCGCGCGGTCCGCAGGAGCCTGTCCAGGAGCCGGTGGCCCACCCCGGCCCCCCGGACGGCGGGGTCGACGGCGAGGGTCCGCACTTCCGCGAGGTCTTCCCACATGACGTGGAGCGCGCCGCAGCCGATCACGCGCGCGTCCTCGTCGCGTTCCGCGACCCAGAACTCCTGGATGTCCTCGTAAAGGGTGACGGTCGCTTTGTCGAGCAGGATGCCCCCGGAGACGTAGCCGTCGAGGAGTCGGCGCACGGACGCGACATCACTCGTCCTGGCACGTCGGACGGTGATGGTCGGCTTATTTACCGACGGGTCGGTATGGAGTTCGGTATCCCGCTCGCTTTGCGGCTGCTCTGAGGACATGCCCCGACGCTATCGCCCGCTCTCCGGCTCCCCCGCATCGGCCGGACCCCCGCCGCCGGCGTCCGTAGCGGTCGGTTCCGCGGGGTTGTCCGGGGCCTTGTCCCTCTCGCCCCGCGCGTCGCCGACGAGATCGGGGGAAACCATGCGCACGGCGTCCTGGAGTGCTTCGCGCTGCTCGGCGGACATCATCCCGAAGAACGCGACGAGTGCGGCGGCGGGGTTGTCGCTGCGCGACCAGGCTTCGTTCATCAGTGCGGCCGAGTAGGCGGCCCTGGTGGAGACGGCCGTATATCGATAGGCCCGGCCGTCGACTTCCCTGCGCACCCAGCCCTTCTGATGGAGATTGTCCATTACCGTCATCACGGTCGTGTAGGCGATGGACCGTTCCCGCTGGAGGTCCTCCAGGACTTCCCGCACCGTGACCGGCCGGTTCCATTGCCAGACGCGGGTCATCACGGCGTCTTCCAGGTCTCCCAATTGACGGGGCACGAGATCACTTTAGTCAGAGATGTCCCAAATGGCGTGGTATTTACACAACAAAAGAGCGCACGGCCCTCGGGGGTCGTGCGCTCAGGGGGTGCGCTTCGGGGGCGCGCGGTGGGCGCGGTCCGCTCGCGCGGTCAGGAATTCTCCGGACGAGCGGTCTGCTTCGCGGCCTCCGCCCGGGCCATCGCCGCGTCCACGACGCCGTCCTCCTTGGCCTTGTTCGGGCCGCCCTGGCTCTTGACGATGATCACGATCAGGGCGATGAAGAAGACGGCCATCACCACGGGGGGAACGAGCGCGGATACGTAGTCCATGGCGTCCAGAGTAGCGAGCACCGGGCGGCCCGGAGCGGCGACCTCCCGGTGGAGGCCGCCGCTCCGGGCGCGGGGGCCGCGGGCCCCGCGTCAGCCGGCCGCCCGCTCCTCGGACGGGGGCGGGGCGGGGCGGCGGCGCGGCGGGAAGACCTCGGAGGGCTTGGGCGCCGGACGGTCGCCGGGGGCCTGCGGGCGGCTCGGGGCGGGCGGGCCCGAGGGCCGCTCCGGCCCCCGCTCGGCGCACCGGCCGCCCGGCAGGGCGAGCAGCCGGCCGCGCGGGCCGGGGGTGGTGAGCGCGGCGGAGCGGCCGGCGAGCCGCGCCCGCACCGAGCGCTCCGCGAGCACCTGGCAGCGCTCCAGGAGCGCCTCGGCGACCGGCCTGGAGCGCAGGGCCCGCAGCGCGACGAGGTCGTCCGGGCGGGGGTCGTACCCGGCCGCCAGGGCGTCCTGGAGCAGCTCCACATAGCCGGTGGCGGAGCCGGGCAGCGCTTGGCGGTAGCGGGCGAGGTCGGAGAGGAGGAACGCGCGGAGCCGGCCGGCCTCGCCGACCGCCTCGTCCACGGAGCCGGCGAGCCGCAGGCAGTCCTGGACGTCCTCGTCGGACAGGGGCGTGGGGTGGAGGGCGATGGCGAGGGCACGGCGGAGCACCCGCAGCTCGTCCGCGCTGAACGCCATGCCGCCTCGTGAACCGTAGGGCGTGGGCATAGCGCGACAATAGGTGCTAAAGGGGAAAAATCCGTTTAACTGGCCGTCGTTGGCGCGGCGGGCCCGCCGGGGGGCGGCGGCCGCCGGAGCCGTGCCGGCCGCCGTCCCCGCAGGTGCGCCGGGGCTTCCTCACCGACGCGAGGCGTTCCGCTCGTAGACCAGGCGCAGGCCGATGAGCGTCAGCCACGGCTCGTGCTCGTCGATCGCGGAGGACTCCCCCAACACCATCGGAGCAAGGCCGCCCGTCGCGATCACGGTGACGTCGTCCGGGTCGGCGGCCAGCTCCTTCTTCATCCGGGCCACCACCCCGTCGACCTGCCCGGCGAAGCCGTAGACGATGCCGGACTGCATGGCCTCGACGGTGTTCTTGCCGATCACGCTGCGCGGCCGGGCCAGCTCGATCTTGCGGAGCTGGGCGCCCTTGACGCCGAGCGCCTCGACGGAGATCTCGATGCCGGGGGCGATGACCCCGCCGGTGTACTCCCCGCGCGGGGAGACGGCGTCGAAGGTGGTGGCGGTGCCGAAGTCGACGACGATCGCCGGGCCCCCGTACAGCTCGACGGCGGCGACCGCGTTGACGATGCGGTCCGCGCCGACCTCCTTGGGGTTGTCCATCAGGATCGGCACGCCCGTCTTGACGCCGGGCTCCACCAGGACGGCGGGGACGTCGCCGTAGTAGCGGCGGGTGACCTCGCGCAGCTCGTGCAGGACGGAGGGGACGGTGGCGCAGATCGCGATGCCCTCGATGCCGTCGCCCAGCTCCATGCCGAGCAGCGGGTGCATCCCCATCAGGCCCTGGAGCAGGACCGCCAGCTCGTCGGCCGTGCGGCGGGCGTCGGTGGAGATGCGCCAGTGCTCCACGATCTCCTCGCCGTCGAAGAGGCCGAGGACGGTGTGGGTGTTGCCGACGTCGATGGTCAGGAGCATCAGACCTCGGCCTCCGCGGCGGCGTCGTCCCGGAAGTCCAGGCCGATGTCCAGGATCGGCGAGGAGTGGGTGAGCGCCCCGACGGCGAGGTAGTCGACGCCCGCGTCCGCGTAGGCGCGCGCCGTGTCCAGGGTG
Organism: Streptomyces sp. NPDC041970; assembly: GCF_055588985.1. Lineage (NCBI taxonomy): Bacteria > Bacillati > Actinomycetota > Actinomycetes > Kitasatosporales > Streptomycetaceae > Streptomyces > Streptomyces sp. NPDC041970. Next base: position 57,990 of record NZ_JBVJCD010000030.1, on the reverse strand, counting down.
AGGCGGCCGGAGGACTCCAGGACCGCCCGGCCGTCGACGAGGGCGACCGCCTCGGCCGTCTCGGCGGGGGTGAGGTTGTCCAGCAGGATCAGGTCGGCGCCCGCGTCCAGCACCTCGCGGACCTGCTCCAGCGTGTCGACCTCCACCTCGACGGGCAGCTCGGGGAACTCCTCGCGGACCCGCTTGAACGCCTCCGCGACACCGCCCGCCGCGATCACGTGGTTGTCCTTGACCAGCGCGGCGTCGGAGAGCGACATCCGGTGGTTGACGCCGCCGCCGCAGCGCACCGCGTACTTCTCCAGCGCGCGCAGCCCCGCCGTCGTCTTGCGGGTGTCGCGGACCCGCGCCCCGGTGCCCTCCAGCGCGTCCGCCCAGGCACGGGTGGCGGTGGCGATGCCGGAGAGGCGGCACAGCAGGTTCAGCGCGCTGCGCTCGCCGGTCAGCAGGTCGCGGGTGCGGGTGGTGACGGTCAGCAGCTTCTGGCCGGGGGAGACCCGGTCGCCGTCCTCGACGTGCCGCTCGACCTCGAACTCCTCGGTGCAGACGATCGACAGGACCGCCTCGGCGACCCGCAGCCCGGCCACCACGCCCGCCTCGCGGGCGGTGAAGTCGCCGGTGGCCACGGCGTCCTCGGGGACGGTGGCCACGGAGGTGACGTCCACCCCGCCGTCGAGGTCCTCCTCGATCGCCACGTGGGCGACGTCCTCGACCTGGACCGGGTCCAGGCCCGCCTCGGCCAGCAGCAGGGCGAGCGCGGGGTCGAGGCCGCACTCCAGGGCGTCGGGGTCGAAGCCGTCGCCGCAGCCGCAGTCGTCGCCGCAGCCCTCTTCCACCGGTGCGGGCGCGCCGACCCGGATCAGCGGTACGTCCACGGGGGTGGGGCGCGGATTCTCTTCGGGCGTGCTCACGGTTGCGGCTCCTCGGGGGCGTCGGCGGGTGGTGCGGGTCGTGCGGGTCCCACGGCGTGCGGCGGGCGGCGGGCGGTGCGCCCGCCTCCCAGCAGTGTGCTCAATCCGCCGGGCGCACGGGCGGGAACGCGGCGGTCCGCGTGCGGTGGACGGCCGGGGCGCCGTCGGCTCCGATACGGACGATCAGGTGGCGGCGGCCGTGCTCGTCGTCGCGGTCGGGCCGGTCCTCGCGCCAGTGGCAGCCGCGGGTCTCCTCGCGCTGCCCGGCGGCGGCGACCAGGACGCGGGAGACCAGGAGGAGGTTGGCCGCCTCCCACGCCTCGACGCCGGGGACGACGGCCTTGGGCCCGTCCGCGTCGGCGGCCGCGCCGCGGTGCAGGGCCGCCAGCTCCTCGGCGGCGGCGGCCAGGCTGCCGGCGGAGCGCAGGACCCCGGCGCCCCGCGTCATGACGCGCTGGATCGCCGCACGGGCCTCGGGGGCGACCAGCGGGACCGGCTCGCCGTCCCGGCCGGGGGCCGGGACGGTGCGGGGCGGGCGGGTCGCGGCGATGTCGGCGGCGATGCGCTCGGCGAAGACCAGGCCCTCCAGGAGGGAGTTGGACGCCAGCCGGTTGGCCCCGTGGACCCCGGTGCAGGCGACCTCGCCGCAGGCGTACAGGCCGGGGACGGTGGTGCGGCCGCGCAGGTCGGTGCGGACGCCGCCGGAGGCGTAGTGCGCGGCCGGGGCGACCGGGATCGGCGCGGTGACCGGGTCGATGCCGTGGGCGCGGCAGGCGGCGAGGATGGTGGGGAAGCGCTCCTCCCACATCCGCGCGCCGAAGTGCCGGGCGTCCAGGTACATGTGCTCGGCGCCCCGCTCGTGCATCCGGCGGGTGATCGCCTTGGCGACGATGTCGCGGGGGGCCAGCTCGGCCAGCTCGTGCTGCCCGGTCATGAAGCGGACGCCGTCGCCGTCGACGAGGTGGGCCCCCTCGCCGCGCACCGCCTCGGAGACCAGGGGCTGCTGGCCCTCGGCGTCCGCGCCGAGGAAGAGGACGGTGGGGTGGAACTGGACGAACTCCAGGTCGGAGACTTCCGCCCCGGCCCGCAGCGCGAGCGCCACGCCGTCCCCGGTGGAGACGGGGGGGTTGGTGGTGGCGGAGAAGACCTGGCCCATGCCGCCGGTGGCCAGGACGACGGACGGGGCGCGGACCGCGCCGACGCCGTCGTGCCGGCCCTCGCCCATGACGTGCAGCGAGACCCCTGCCGTACGGCCTTCGGCGTCCGTCAGCAGGTCCAGGACCAGCGCGTTCTCGATGGTGTGCAGGGCGGCCGCGCGGACCGCCTCCACCAGGGCGCGGGATATCTCCGCGCCGGTGGCGTCGCCGCCCGCGTGGGCGATGCGGCGGCGGTGGTGGCCGCCCTCGCGGGTCAGCGCGATGTCGCCGCTGTCCGTGGTGTCGAAGTGCGCGCCCGCGCCGATCAGGCGGCGTACGGCGTCGGGGCCCTCGGTGACCAGGACGCGCACGGCCTCCTCGTCGCAGAGGCCCGCGCCCGCGACGAGGGTGTCGTCGAGGTGCTGCTCGGGGGTGTCGCCCTCGCCGAGGGCGGCGGCTATGCCGCCCTGGGCCCAGCGGGTCGAGCCGTCGTCGAGGCGGGCCTTGGTGACGACGACGGTGTCCAGGCCGGCCGCCGCGCACCGCAGCGCGGTGGTGAGCCCGGCGACGCCGGAGCCGACCACCACGACGTCCGCGTCGATGGCCCAGCCGGGGGCGGGGGCGGCGAGCCGTGTTCCGGTCACGAGAGGGCTCCGAGGGTGAGGGGGATGTTGTCGATGAGGCGGGTCGCGCCGACCCGCGCCGCGACGGCGAGGACCGCCTCGCCGCTTGCCCGGTCGTCGGGGACCTCGGTGAAGTCGGCCGGGTCCACCAGGGCCAGGTAGTCCAGGGCGATCGGCTGCCCGTCCCGCGCGGCCGCCTCGTCCAGCGCCGCTCGGGCGGCGGCCCGGACGGCGGCGGCGGGGGCGGTGGCCCCGGTCCGCTCGCGCAGGGCCCGCTCGGCGGCGAACAGGGCGCGCGGCAGGGCGAGCGCGGCGCTCCGCTCGGGCGGGGAGAGGAACCGGTTGCGGCTGGAGAGCGCGAGGCCGTCGGGGTCCCGGACGGTGGGGACGGCGGTGATCCGGACGGGGAAGTCCAGGTCGCGGACCATGCGCCGGATGAGGGCGAGCTGCTGGGCGTCCTTCTGCCCGTAGAACGCCTCGTCGGGGCGGGTGAGGTGGAGGAGCTTGGCGACGACGGTGAGCATCCCGTCGAAGTGGCCGGGGCGGGCCGCTCCCTCCAGGCGTTCGCCCATGGGGCCCGCCGTGACGCGGACCTGGGGCTCGCCGCCGGGGTAGACCTCGTCCACGCCGGGGGCGAAGACCGCGTCGGCCCCCGCGGCGGCGGCGACCTCCAGGTCGGCGTCCAGGGTGCGCGGGTAGCGGTCGAGGTCGGCCGCCTCGCCGAACTGGAGCGGGTTCACGAAGACGGTGGCCACGACCTGGCCGTCCGGGCCCGCGGCGGCACGCGCGGCGCGGATCAGGGCGGCGTGGCCCTCGTGGAGGGCGCCCATCGTCATGACGACGGCGCGCTCGGCCCCGGCGGGGCGGACCAGCGCGTCCAGCTCGGCGGCGGTGCGCAGGAGGGCGGGACGGGGGCCTTCGGCGCGGCTGCCGCGCGCGGTCGCGGTCACCGGGGCTCCTCCGGTCCGGGGGCGCCGGGGCGGCCCTCCCGGTCGGCCAGGACCACGAGCAGGTCCTCGGCCAGCTCCGCCTTGAGCAGGCCGTGGGCGAGGGCCCGGTCGGCGGTGGCGCGGGCCATCGCGAGATACCCGGCCACCGCCTGCGGGGCGTGGGCGCGCAGCTCGGCGATGTGGGCGGCGACCGTGCCGGCGTCCCCGCGCGCGACCGGGCCGGTCAGCGCGGCGTCGCCGGAGCGCAGGGCGTTGTCCAGGGCCGCGCCGAGCAGCGGGCCGAGCATCCGGTCCGGGGCGGCGACCCCGGCCTCGGCCAGCAGCTCCATCGACTGGGCGACCAGGGTGACCAGGTGGTTCGCGCCGAGCGCGAGGGCCGCGTGGTAGAGCGGGCGGGACTCCTCGGCGATCCATTCGGGCTCGCCGCCCATCTCGATGACCAGCGCCTCGGCGGCGAGCCGCAGCTCCTCGGGGGCGGTGACGCCGAAGGAGCAGCCCGCGAGCCGCTGGACGTCGAGGGCCGCGCCGGTGAACGTCATCGCGGGGTGCAGCGCGAGCGGCAGGGCCCCGGCCCGCAGCGCGGGGTCCAGCACCTTCGCCCCGTACCGCCCGGAGGTGTGGACGAGCAGTTGGCCCGGCCGTACCGCACCGGTCCGGGCCAGTCCCTCGACCAGCGTGGGCAGCACGTCGTCGGGGACGGTCAGCAGCACCAGCTCGGCGCGGGCCAGCACCTCGGCGGGCTCCACGACGGGCACGCCGGGCAGCAGCTCGGCGGCGCGGCGGCGGGAGGCGTCGGAGACGCCGGAGACGGCGACCGGGCGGTGCCCGGCGAGCTGGAGCGAGGCGGCGAGGGCGGGGCCGACCCGGCCCGCGCCGACGACGCCGACGGTGAGTCGGGCGGGGCGGTCCCTCGCGTCGAGGGGTTCCCTGGGAGCTGATGCGTTCACGCGGCGACGGCCTTCCGTTCCAGTCCGCGGGGGGTACCGGACGATTTCTCTGCATGTTACGCCAGCGTTTCGCCTCGGCTCCGACGCCGCCCACAGCCTGTGGACAACCCGGCGGGGCGGGCGGGGACCGGTGCCGCGCGGTCCCCGGGCCGGTGCGGAGGCGGCCTGGCCGGGCCCGCCCCCGCCGCGTCCTCACCGTACGGGCGGGCCGGCGCCGCCGTCCGGGCGCGGGGTGCGGGGCGCCGGCGGGTGGGTGAGCCAGTGCCGGTACAGGGAGCGCAGGGCCGAGCGGTCGTCCCGGCCGGGCGGCGGGGGCGCGGGCCGCCCGAGCGCGGTCGCGCGCCAGGCGTCGAGCATGTGCTGCTGCAAGGCGTTCATGCCTCCAGCGTGGGCGGGTCGCGGCGGCTCCGCCCGCCGATTGACGGCGGCCGTCAAGTGGGGCGCCGCCGCGTCCGGAGGGGCCCAGTATGGGGAGGTGAGCGTGTACATAGACATCGCGGGCCTGCCCGCCGACCGCGTCGTTTTCGCGACCTCGCCCCTCGCCGAACTGGGGGCCGCCCTGCACGCCCTCTCCGAGCCCGGCCACCATCCGGGGCTGCACGGCTGGGCCACCGCGATCACCACGGCGCTGGAGCCGGAACTGGCGGACCGGATGGTGGAGGCGGAGTTCCTCTGGCGGAACACCTTCTCCGACGTCTTCATGCCGTTCTCCGGAATCCGCGGCGGCGACGGCGGGACCGGGGCCACCCTCGCCGAGGACCTGGACCTGCTGGACCGGCTGGACGACGAGCGGTTCGTCGCGGCGGCCCTGGAGTTCACCTGCGCCGGCCCGTACGGGGCCGGCGCGCCCTCGCCGCTGAGCGACGTCCGGATGCGCGCCCGCGCCCTGGACCTGGCGGCGGCGCGCGGCCCGCGGCAGGTGGAGTTCACCCAGCGGCTGCTGGCCGACCCCGTCTCCGTACGCGGCTGGATCCGGCGCCTGTTCGAGGACTGCGACCAGGCGTTCTTCGCGGACACCTGGCGGCGCGTCTGCGTCCAGTTGGCCGCCGACGCCCGGCACAAGACGGAGCTGCTGCGGCGCAAGGGGCTCGCCGACGCGGTCGGCGCGGCCTCCTCGGCGGTGGCGCTGGACGAGGCCGCCGGCCTGATCAGCGTCGACAAGCTCAGCGAGGGCCGGACCACCGCCGTCGACCCGGACGTCGGCCGGGGGCTGACGCTCATCCCGACCAGCCTCGGGTGGCCGCACCTGATGGTGCTGCACGCTCCGGGCTGGCGGCCGGTGCTCCACTACCCGGTCCACCTGCCCGACCTGCCCGCGCCCGCCTCCGTCGAGCTGCTCAGCCTGCGGCTGGAGGCGCTGGCCCACCCGCTGCGGATGCGGCTCTGCCGGAACCTGGCCCGCTCCCCGTACACCACCGGCGAGCTGGCCGACTCGCACGGGATCACCGCCCCCGAGGTCTCCCGGCACCTCTCCGTGCTCAAGAAGGCGGGCCTGATCACGACGCGCCGCCGGGGGCGGTACGTGCTGCACCAGTTGGACCTGACCGTGGTGGCCCGGCTCGGCAGCGACTTCCTGGAGGGCGTGCTGCGCTGAGGCCGTCCGGGCGGATCGGCCGGGCGGCCGGCCCGTACGCCGGGCGGCCGCCCCGCTCAGCCCGCGCCGCCGCCCGCCCGGACCAGGCCGCTCTCGTACGCGAGGACGACGACCTGGACCCGGTCGCGGAGGCCCAGCTTGGTGAGGATGCGGCCGACGTGCGTCTTGACCGTCGCCTCGGAGAGCACGAGCCGGGCCGCGATCTCCCCGTTCGACAACCCCTGCGCGACCAGGAGCATGACCTCCCGCTCGCGTTCGGTGAGCTTGGCGACGTGCTTGTTCTTCGGCTCCTTCGCGCCGCTGGGCAGCAGCGGCGCGAACCGGTCGAGCAGCCGGCGGGTGGTGGAGGGGGCGACGACCGCGTCCCCGCTGTGCACGGAGCGGATCGCGGTGAGCAGTTCGGCGGGCGGCACGTCCTTGAGCATGAAGCCGCTGGCCCCGGCCTTCAGCCCGGAGAAGGCGTACTCGTCGAGGTCGAACGTGGTCAGGATGAGCACCTTGGGCGGGTCGGGCTGCGCGCAGATGCGGCGGGTCGCCTCGACGCCGTCCAGCCGGGGCATACGGACGTCCATGAGGACCACGTCCACGGCCGTGGACCGGAGGTTCTCGATCGCCTCGGCCCCGTCCCCGGCCTCGGCCACCACCTCCATGTCGGGCTGGGCGGCGAGCACCATCCGGAACCCGGTCCGCAGCAGCATCTGGTCGTCGACGAGCATCACGCGGATGGCGGGGTTCATGGGGATCGTGTCCTGTCCTCGGTGGGTGGCGGGCGGTCGGGGCGGCCGGTCAGTCGGCGGGCTTGAGCGGCAGCAGGGCGCTGATCCGGAATCCGCCGCCGGGCCTCGGCCCGGCGTCCAGGGTGCCGCCGACCATGCCGACCCGCTCCCGCATCCCGATCATCCCGTGCCCGGCGCCGTCCGCGCCGCCGTCCGCGTACAGCTCGTGCGCGGCCCCCCGGCCGTCGTCCTCGACGAGCAGGCCGAGGCCGTCGTCGAAGTAGACCAGCCGGACGCTGGCCCCGGCGTCGGGGCCGCCGTGCTTGCGGGTGTTGGTGAGGGCTTCCTGGACGATGCGGTACGCGGTCAGCTCCACGCCGCTGGGCAGCGGGCGGGCGGTGCCCTCGACCTTGAAGTCGACCTCCAGGCCGGTCCGCCGGACCTGCTCGACCAGGTCCTCGATCTGCTCCACGTCCGGCTGCGGAACGTACTCCCCGCTCTCCGGGGCGTCGCCGGTGCGCAGCACCCCGAGCAGGCGGCGCATCTCGGCGAGCGCCTGGCGGCCGGTGCCGGAGATGGTCTCCAGCGCCTGGCGGGCCTGGTCGGGGGCGGCGTCCATGACGTAGGCGGCGCCGTCGGCCTGGACGACCATGACGGAGACGTTGTGCGCGACGACGTCGTGCAGCTCGCGGGCGATCCGGGCGCGCTCGGCGGCCACGGCGACCTTCGACTGCGCCTCCCGCTCCCGCTCCAGGCGGGCGGCGCGCTCCTCCAGCTGGCTGAAGTAGGCCCGCCGGGTCCGCAGCGAGTCGCCGAGCACCCAGGCCAGCACGAACGGCACGGTCATGACGACGGTGATGAAGACCGTCTGGGCCCACGACCCGCCGGACTCCGCCTCCGGCCAACGGAGCTGCGCCAGCGCAGCGGCGCTCAGGCTGCCGGCGAGGGCGAGCCGGGAGGCCCAGCGCTCCCCGTCCGCGGCCGCCGTGTACACCACCACGAGCAGCGCGAAGTCCCCGATGGACGGCTGGACGTCCAGGACCAGTTGGGCGACGCCGACCGCGATGGCGAGCAGCAGCGCCTTCTCGGTCGCGCGGCGGCGCAGGGCCACCACGGCGGAGAGCCCGAGCACAACCGGAACGGCGAGGATCTCCTCCCGCCCGTCGTCGTACATGCCCGACGCCAGCGACAGGCCGGAGAGCCCGAGGAGGACGACCGCCCAGAAGACGTCGACGCCCGTCGGGTGTCTGCGGAGGAAAGCGTAGAGGCGCTGCACGCGACCCAGCGTAGGGACAGCGGATCGCCACCGGGTCAACCGGAGGGGCGATCCGGGTCCCGGCACCGTACTCCCCAAGGTGGAGACTGGCCCGTGTGGAAGACGAGTGGCGCGGGTGGCGGGAGGCGGCGGAGGCCGCTCTGTACGGGGACGAGGGCTTCTACCGCAGCCCGGTCCGCAGTCCGCGGGGGCCGGCGGGCCACTTCCGTACGTCGGTGCACGCCTCGCCGCTGTTCGCGGCGGCGGTGGCCCGGCTGCTGGTCCGGACCGCGCGGGAGCTGGACGCCGACGCGGTCGCGCTGGTCGACGTCGGCGCGGGGCGCGGCGAGCTGCTGACCGGGGTGCTGGCCGCGGTGCCGGACGGGCTCGCGGTGACCCCGTACGCGGTCGAGGTCGCCCCCCGGCCGCCGGGGCTGGACCCCCGCGTCCAGTGGTGCGCCGAGCCGCCCCAGGGGGTCACCGGGCTGCTGTTCGCCAACGAGTGGCTGGACGACGTGCCGGTCGACGTGGCGGAGGCGGACGCGGACGGGGTCCCCCGGTACGTGCGGGTGCGGACCTCGGACGGCGCGGAGGCGCTGGGCGACCCGGTGGCGGGGGCCGACGCCCGGTGGCTGGAGCGGTGGTGGCCGCTGTCCGCACCGGGCGAGCGGGCGGAGATCGGCCGCCCCCGCGACGCGGCCTGGGCGCGGGCGGTCGGCTCGCTCGCCGCCGGGCTCGCGGTGGCGGTGGACTACGCGCACGTCCGGGGCGGGCGGCCGCCCTTCGGGACGCTGACCGGCTTCCGGGGCGGGCGCGAGGTGCGCCCGGTGCCGGACGGCTCGTGCGACCTGACCGCGCACGTGGCGCTCGACGCGTGCGCGGCGGCGGTCCCGGCCGCGCCGGGCCGGGCGCCGGAGCTGACCGACCAACGCACGGCGCTCGGGCGGCTGGGGATCGACGGGCGGCGGCCCCCGCTGAGCCTGGCCGCCACCGACCCGGCGGGCTATGTGCGGGCGCTGGCGGCGGCGGGCGAGGCGGCGGAGCTGACCGCGCCCGGCGGCCTCGGCGACTTCGGCTGGCTGCTGCACCGGGTGGGGCCGGATCGCGGGTGAGGGCCGCGGCGCGGCCGGGCCAGGGAATACTGGGCCGCATGACGGAGACGACGATCGGCATCGGCGGCGCGGCGGAGAGCACCGACATGGTGCTGAACATCGGACCCCAGCACCCGTCGACGCACGGGGTGCTGAGGCTGCGGATCGTCCTGGACGGCGAGCGCGTCCAGCACGCGGAGCCGGTCGTCGGCTATATGCACCGGGGCGCGGAGAAGCTGTTCGAGGCGCGCGACTACCGGCAGATCGTCATGCTCGCCAACCGCCACGACTGGCTCTCCGCGTTCTCCAACGAGCTGGGCGTCGTGATGGCCGTCGAGCGGATGCTGGGCATGGAGGTCCCCGAGCGCGCGGTCTGGACCCGGACGCTGCTCGCCGAGCTGAACCGGGTCCTCAACCACCTGATGTTCCTGGGCTCCTACCCGCTCGAACTCGGCGGCATCACCCCGGTGTTCCACGCCTTCCGCGAGCGCGAGGAGCTCCAGGCGGTGATGGAGGAGGTGTCCGGCGGCCGGATGCACTACATGTTCAACCGGGTCGGCGGCCTCAAGGAGGACGTCCCCGCGGGCTGGACCGGCCGGGTCCGCGACGCCGTCGCCTCCGTCCGCTCCCGCATGGACGTGTACGAGGACCTCGTCCTCGGCAACGAGATCTTCCGGGGCCGCACGCGCGGGGTGGGCGTGCTGTCCGCCGCGGCGGTGCACGCGTACGGGGTGTCGGGGCCGATCGCCCGCGCCTCGGGCGTCGACTTCGACCTGCGGCGCGACGAGCCCTACCTCGCCTACGGGGAGCTCCAGGACACCCTGCGGGTCGTCACCCGGACCGAGGGCGACTGCCTCGCCCGCTTCGAGTGCCTGCTGGAGCAGACGCTGAACGCCCTGGACCTGGCGGACGCCTGCCTGGACCGGATGGCCGCGCTGGCGCCCGGCCCGATCAACCAGCGGCTGCCCAAGGTGCTCAAGGCCCCCGAGGGCCACACCTACGCCTGGACGGAGAACCCGCTCGGCGTCAACGGCTACTACCTGGTGTCCAAGGGCGAGAAGACGCCGTACCGGCTGAAGCTGCGCTCCGCCTCGTTCAACAACATCCAGGCGCTCACCGAGCTGCTGCCGGGCACCCTGGTGGCCGACATGGTGGCGATCCTCGGCTCGCTGTTCTTCGTCGTCGGGGACATCGACAAGTAGCCGGGGCCCCCGGCGTCAGGAGACCGCGCCGCGCAGTTCGACGATGTCGAGCGGCTCGGTCTCGTCGTGCTCGGTGAGGTCGATGACCTTGCCGACGGCCCGGTCCCGCTCCGGGGCGGGGGCGCCGGTGCGGTGGGCGGCGAGCGCCTCCTCGCCGACGACGTCCGCGAGGTCCTCGTCCTGCACGGACTCGATCGCGGCGTTCGCCTTCTTGGCCCCGAAGAAGTCGAAGCCGCCCTGGGGCGCCGGGGACCGGCGCGGCGCGGCGTACGGGACGACGGCCGAGGCCGTGCGCGGCACGTGCACCGGCGCGGCGGAGGCGTCGGGGGCCGGAGCGTGCGGGGCGTACGGGGGCTTGCCGAGGGCGGGGAGGGGCGCGGGGGTCAGGGCGCTCGCGGCCGAGGGGTCCGGTGCGCCGGGGGCCGGAGCGGGCGGGGTCGGGGGGCGGCGGTGCTGGTGGTCCGAGGGCCCGCCCGCCCCGGCGACCGCCGCGGACTTCCCCTCCGGGCCGCCCTCCGCGCCCTGGCTGGGGGGGAGTTCGGCGCGGGCGCGCGCGCCGCGCTGCCGGGTCCGCTGGAGCGCCGCGTTGCGGGTGAGGTTCACCAGCGCCTCGTCCGCGCGCCGGTAGGACTCCGGGGTCGGCGCGGACCGGGCGGACGGCAGCTCGTGCGGGGCGGCGGCCTCGACGGCGAGCCGCCTGCGGCCCTCCAGCGCGCTGGCCCGCTCGGTCTCGGCGTTGGCGTAGCGGCGCAGCAGTCCGGCGTGCTCGCCGCGGAGTCCGGCCAACTCCACCCGCTTGCGGCGGAGCTTGGTCTCCAGCCGGGTGCGCAGGGCGCGCGACTCCTCCAGGTCCTGCTCCAGCTCGGCGATCCGCTCCTCGGCCCGCCAGGCGTCGTTGGCGCGGGCCCGCGTCAGCTCGGCGACCCGCAGGCCCGCGGCCCGGTCCCAGCTCCGCATCAGGTACGCGCCGGTGACGGCGGCGGCCGCGACGACCCCCACCAGGGCGCGCAGGGCGAGGGGTTCGGCGAGCAGCCAGGCGCCGGCGGCGCCGACGACCGACACGCCTGCCACCGCCGACGGCGGCAGGATTTTGTGGAGGGGCGGCGAATGGCGGTGGCGTCCACGTGGCATGGCCTGAAATTTACCGTGCGTGCGGACCCGGTGGGGGGCCGCCCGGCAATCTGTTCCCCGCCGGTTACCTCGCACCCGGGCGAAACGGCGCACTGAGGCGCCGGACGCCCGTTTCCGGGCGTCCGGCGAAGAGCCCCCTACTTCTTGATCAAATTCTTCTCGCGCAGGTACTCCTTCGCCACGTCCGCCGGTTTGGCGCGCTCCGCGTCGACCTTCCGGTTCAGTTCGGCGAGGTCTTCCGTGGTGAGCGCGGAGGTGAGAACGGCGAGCGCCTCGGCGATCGCGGGAGCGCCCGCGTCCTCGGTATTCAGCACGGGGAGCACGTTGTCCGCGTTCTGGAGCTTCTTGTCGTCCTCCAGGAAGACCAGTCCGTCCAGCACCGCGTCCGTGGTGGTCGTCAGGACGAGTTGGGCCTTGCCGTCGCGCACGGCCTGCTTGGACTGCGGGGTTCCGACGCCCTTGGGGTCGACGCCGGTGACGTCGATGCCGTACGTCTTCTTCAGGCCGGGTGCGCAGAACGGCCGCACCTCGCACTCGTCGCCCGCCGCGACCCTCACCTTCAGCTTCGACTTCCCCAGGTCGGAAAGGGTCGTGAGGCCGTTCTTCTCCGCGAATTCCTCGGAGACCGCGAAGGCGTTCTGGTCGACGGCCTTCCCGGCCGGGAGGACCGTGAGGCCCAGGGGTTCGGCGAGCTTCTTCAGGGCGGCGACCGTGGCGCCGGCGTCCCCGGAGGCGACGGGCTTGTTCCGGGCCGCCTCGGCCCCGTTGACCTTGGCGTTGAGGAATTCGGCGAGGGTCGCCGCGTATTCCGGTACGACGTCGACCTCGCCCTTCTCCAGCGAGGGTTCGTACAGCTCGCGGTTCTTCACCGTGGTGACCGAGGTGGCGTATCCGGCGTCGGCCAGGATCTGCGCGTACAGCTCGGCGAGCACCTTGGACTCGGTGAACGAGGCGGACCCGACGACCAGGGACCCCTTCCCGCCGCCGCCCGCCGGGGAGCCGCCCTTCTGCTGCTCCAGGCTGTCGCCGCCGCAGGCCGCGAGGGACCCGGCCAGCGCCGCCATCCCGATGACCGCTCCCGCTGTGCGCGAGGCCCTGCTCATGGTGTTCTCCGTCCGACCGAGAAAAAAAGGGGGTGAGTGAGGGGGATGGGGGTGTGGCGCGAGGGGCTCACACCGGCCCGCGCCGGCGCAGCGGGGAGAGCGTCCGGTCCAGCGCGACCAGCACCCCCTCGACGAGGAGGGCCAGCCCGGCGACGAGCACCGCGCCCGCGAAGACCTGCGCCGTGTCGTAGGTGTTGAATCCGGCGGTGATGATCCGGCCGAGGCCGCCGAGCCCGACCATCGCGGCGATCGACGCGGTGGCCACGACCTGGACGGCGGCCGACCGCAGCCCGGTCATGACCATCGGGTACGCGAGCGGCAGTTCGACCCGGAGGAAGAGCTGGCCGCCCGACATCCCCATGCCCCGCGCGGCCTCCACCACGGCCCGGTCCACCTCCCGCATCCCCACGTGGGCGTTGGTCAGCAGCGGGGGCACGGCGAACAGCACCAGCGCGATGATGGTGGGCCAGTACCCGGAGTTGCGCAGGGGCGTGACCATGAACAGGGCGAGCACCGCGAAGACCGGCACGGCCCGCCCGACGTTGGAGACGTTGACCGCGAGCGCGCCGCCCTTGCCGATGTGCCCCAGCCACAGGGCGAGGGGCAGGGCGATGGCGCAGGCCACCGCGAGGGCGACCCCGCTCACGTACAGGTGCTCGCCGAGCCGGTGGGCGGCCCCGCCCTCCCCCGACCAGTTGGCCCCGGTGGTCAGCCAGGTCCAGGCGTCGCCGATGACTCCCACGGTCAGCCCGCCTCCGCCTTCGCCGGTACGCCCGGTCCGTCCGGGCCCGTCCGCCCGCCCCCGGCCGCGCGGGTCCAGGGCGTCAGCAGCCGTTGGAGGCCGAGCAGCAGCAGGTCGGCCGTGACCGCGAGCAGCACGCACAGCACGGACGCGGCGAGCACCTGGGCCTTGAAGAAGCTCGGCAGCGCGTCCTCGATGAGGTTGCCGAGGCCCCCCTTGCCGACGAGGGAGCCGACCGTGGTCAGCGCGACCGTCGAGACGGTGGCGATCCGCACCCCGGCCATCAGCGCCGGGAGCGCCAGGGGGAGTTCCACCTCCCACAGCAGCCGCGCCGGCCCGTACCCCATCCCGCGCGCCGCCTCCCTGGCCTCCTGCGGCACGGCTTCGAGACCGGCCAGGATGTTGCGGACGAGGATGGTCAGCGAGTAGAGCACCAGGCCCGTGACGACCAGCGCGGCCGACAGCCCGAACAGGGGCAGCAGCAGCGAGAACATCGCCAGCGAGGGCACGGTGTAGAGCACGGTCGTCAGTCCCAGCACCGGCCCGGCGAAACGCCGGCCCCGGCGGGCGAGCAAGGCCAGGGGAAAGGCGACCGCCAGTCCGATCAGCACCGAGACCGCGGTGATCCCGATGTGCTGCACGGTGGCGTCGGTCAACTCCTGGCTGCGGGAGCGCAGATACTCCCCGCAGATCCAGTCGTTCGCCACCAGGCAGTTCCGCTCGGCCATCCGCCCCCCACCTCCCGTTTCCCCTCGCCGCCGCGGACGGTATTCCCCGCCGCCGCCGTATCGAACTGATGACTGACGACCCTATCCTCGACCAGCGGTCATCGCGGAGGCTGTCGCATTCCAGCAACATGTCCTTCACAGAACGCCCTCCACAATGGGGAACCATGATCCGTTTCGAGCACGTCACCAAGCGGTACGCCGACGGCACCACCGCCGTCGACGACCTTTCCTTCGAGGTCGCCGAGGGTGAACTGGTCACGCTCGTCGGACCGTCCGGCTGCGGCAAGACGACCACCATGAAGATGGTGAACCGGCTGATCGAGCCGACCGAGGGCCGGATATCCCTCGACGGGGACGACATATCCGCCATCGACCCCGTCCGGCTCCGCCGCCGCATCGGCTATGTGATCCAGCAGGTCGGCCTCTTCCCGCACCGGACGGTCCTGGAGAACACCGCGACGGTTCCGCGGCTGCTCGGCTGGCAGCGCGGAAAGGGGCGGGCCCGCGCCGCCGAACTCCTCGACCTCGTCGGACTCGATCCTTCCGTTTACGGCGACCGCTATCCGGAACAGCTCTCCGGCGGTCAGCGCCAACGGGTCGGCGTCGCCCGCGCCTTGGCCGCCGACCCGCCCGTCCTCCTGATGGACGAGCCTTTCGGGGCGGTCGACCCGGTGGTCCGCGAACGCCTCCAGAACGAATTCCTGAAACTCCAGGCCCAGGTCCGCAAGACCGTGCTGTTCGTCACCCACGACATCGAGGAGGCCGTCCGCCTCGGCGACCGGATCGCCGTCTACGGGCAGGGCCGCATCGAGCAGTTCGACTCCCCCGCCACCGTGCTCGGCGCCCCCGCGACCCCGTACGTGGCCGACTTCGTCGGCGCGGACCGCGGGCTCAAGCGGCTCTCGGTGACGCCCATCGAGGAGAGCGACCTCGACCAGCCGCCCGTCGTCCACCTCGACGACCCGCTGGCCGCCGCCACCGATCGGCTGCGCACCGAGGGCGCGCGCTGGGCGGTCGTCCTTGACGGGCAGGACAACCTGCACGGCTGGATCCCCGCCGACGCCACCGCCGCGCGGGCCGGGGGCGCCGTCCGCGAGCACGCCCGCCGGATGGAGGCATGGCTTCCGCTCGGCGCGCCGCTCAAGCAGGCGTTCGCCACCATGCTCCAGCACGACGCGGGGTGGATCGCGGTCGTCGACGCGGAGAGCGAGGGCCGCTTCCTCGGCGTGCTGACCCCCGCCCGGCTCCACGAGGCCCTGCGCCGCTCGATCGACGCGGACGCGCAGGACGTGCCGCGTGCCGCCGTCGCCGTGGAGACGGTGGCGACGATCGCCACCGCCTGAGCCGGAGGCCGCTCCGGCCGATCCCACGACTGCCACTCCGCGCCCGCTCGCGCGCCGGGCGCGGGTGGGCGCGTCGCGCTGGGCGTGCGCGGCGCGCGGGTGTGCGCGACGCGCGCTGGTGGTCGCGGCGGGCTCGGCGCGCGCTGGTGGTCGCGGCGTGCCCGGCGTGCGGGGCCTGCTCGGCGTGCGCGGCGTGCCCGGCGTGCGGGGCCTGCTCGGCGTGCGCGGCGCGCTCGGCGTGCGGGGTGTGCGCTGGGTGGTCGCGGCGTGCGCCGCGCGCTCGGCGTGCGCGCCGTGCGGGAAATCTCCGGAATGTGGCGGAACCCGCTCCTCCCCGCACTCGTCCTCCAGGGCACACACCGTCCGCACGGGGTTCACCCGGCGGACGGAAGGCGCACACCCCGCGAAGCCACGGGAAGCGATGTCGGTCACGGTGGATGGGGATGATTCGGTGCCGGTTCCGCAGCGGGTCCGCCGATCGCTCCGCGGGCCGCGCGTCGCTCCCCCGGCGGCCCTGGCCTGCGCCGCCGTCGGGGTGGCCGACGTCGCCGCGGGGGTCCTCCCCCGCTTCCGGCACAGCCGCCTGCTCGCCGCCCCCGACGTGCTCCCGGAAGCCCTCGTCCCGTACGCCGCCGCGCTCTCGCTGGGCGTGGGCGTACTCCTGCTGCTCCTCGCGCACGGGCTGGGGCGGCACGAGCGGCGGGCCTGGCGGGCAGCGGTCCTCCTGCTGCCCGCGGGGGCCGTCGTCCAGCTCGCGTACCGGCACTCGGTCGTCGGGGCGGCCGCCTCCCTGGCCCTGTGCTGGCTGCTGGTGCGCCACCGGGACGGCTTCCGCGCCCCGATCGAACCGCGCAGCCGCTGGCGCGCCCCGGCGGACTTCGTGCTGTTCGGGGCCGGTTCGCTGGTGCTCGGCCTGCTCGTCGTCAACGCCCGCCCCGGCCGGGTCGTCGGGGACCCGTCCATCGCCGACCGCCTCCAGCACGTGCTGTACGGGCTGTACGGCGTCGAGGGCCCGGTGGAGTACGCCGGGCGGACCGGCTCGACCGTCGCCTGCTGCCTGGGCGCGCTGGGCCTGCTGACCGCGGGCGCCACCGGCTACCTGGCCCTCCGCCCCGGCCCCCCGGCCGCCCGCCGCACCGGCGACGACGAGAGCCGGCTGCGGGCCCTGCTGGAGCGGTACGGGGGCCCCGGCGCGGCCGCCCGCCCCGCGCTCCGCCGCGGTGAGGACGTCGTCTTCTCCCCGAGCGGCAGGGCCGCCGTCCGCTACCGGGTCGTCGGCGGGACGATGCTCGCCGACGGCGACCCCGTCGGCGCGGTGGAGGCCTGGCCGGGCGCGATCGAGCGGTTCATGGACGAGGCGCGGGCGCACGGCCGGGCCCCCGCCGTGACGGGCTGCGGGGAGAGGGGCGGCCGGGTGTGGTCCCGCGAGACCGGCCTCACCGCCCTGGAGCCGGGCTCGGCGGCCGCCCCCTCCCGCGCGGAAGGGGCCGTGCGGGCCGTACGCCGGACGGTCGGGCGCACCGGCCGCGTCGCCCGCCGGGCCGGGGGCCGGCGGGCGCGGGACGCCGCCGCCGCCGAAGGGGACCGCGCGACCGCCGGCGCCCCCGTGCCCGGCGCGGCGGCCAGGACCGCCCGCACGGCGTCCTGAGAGCGCGCGGAGCAAGGGGCCGCCGGGCAGCGCCTAGGCTGGAGGTATGAGTACGTCACGCACGCGGGGCACGGTCCGAGGGCTTCCGGGGTGGGACCGCTGCGCGGTCATGGGCGTCGTCAACGTCACGCCCGACTCCTTCTCCGACGGCGGCCGCTGGTTCGACACCTCGGCCGCCGTCAAGCACGGCCTCCACCTGGTCTCCGAGGGCGCCGACCTGGTGGACGTCGGCGGCGAGTCGACCCGCCCCGGCGCCAGCCGGGTGGACGAGGCCGAGGAGCTGCGCCGGGTCGTACCCGTCGTGCGGCAACTGGCCGCCGAGGGCGTCGTCGTCTCCGTGGACACCATGCGCGCCCGCGTCGCCGCCCAGGCCGTCGCCGCCGGGGCCCTCCTGGTCAACGACGTCAGCGGCGGCCTCGCCGACCCGGAGATGATCCCGGCCGTCGCCGCCGCCGAGGTCCCGTTCGTCGTGATGCACTGGCGCGGCTTCAGCGCGACGATGAACAGCCGCGCGGTGTACGGGGACGTCGTCGCCGACGTCCTCACGGAGCTGCGCGAGCGGCTGGACGCGGTCGTCGCGGGCGGTGTGGCGCCCGAGCGCGTCGTGCTCGACCCCGGCCTCGGCTTCGCGAAGAACGCCCCCCACGACCTGGCGCTCGTCGCGCACCTGCCCGAGCTGCGCGGACTGGGCCGCCCGCTGCTGGTCGCCGCCTCCCGCAAGCGCTTCCTCGGCCACGTCCTGGCCGGCCCCGGCGCACCCCCGCCCCCCGCCCGCGAACGCGACGCGGCGACGGCGGCGGTCTCGGCCCTCGCCGCGGCGGCCGGGGCCTGGGCGGTCCGGGTCCACGCGGTGGGGGCCACCGCCGACGCGGTCCGGGTCGCCCGCGCCGTCGAGGGAGCCGCGTGAACGAGGAGCACGCGGAGGCCGCCGCGGACATCGCGGAGGTCGAGGCGGCCAACGCCGCCTTCTACGAGGCGGTGGAGCGCGGCGACCACGACGCCCTCTCCCGCCTCTGGCTGCCGGGCGAGGACCTGACCGTCTCCTGCGTCCATCCGGGCTGGCCGGTCCTCACGGGCCGGGGCGAGGTGCTGCGCAGCTACGCCCTGATCATGGCGAACACCGAGTACATCCAGTTCTTCCTCACCGACGTCGCCGTCGCGATGACCGACGACACCGCCCTGGTCACCTGCACCGAGAACATCCTCAGCGGCGGCCCGGCCGAGGACGGCGAGGCGTTGGGCCCCCTGGTCGGCCAGTCGGTCGTCGCCACGAACGTGTTCCGCCGCACCCCGGACGGCTGGCGGCTCTGGTCCCACCACGGCTCCCCCGTACTGGCGGAAACCGACGGGGACGACGACGGGGAATCGCCCTCCTGAACGGGTACGGGACCGGTGCGGGCCCGCACCCGCCCCACCGCCGGGCCGGGGAGGCGGGTGCCCCGGCGGGACGGCGCCCGTGCCCCCACGGGCGAGTGGCGCGGACCTCCGCGGGTAGATTCGGCCCCCACGGCGCCTCGCCGCCCGCACGCGACCGGGCGCCCCTTACGACAACGACAGCAGGAGTGATTCGCGTGGATCGTGTCGCGCTGCGCGGCCTCAAGGCCCGCGGGCACCACGGCGTCTTCCCCCGGGAGCGGGAGGAGGGCCAGACCTTCATCGTCGACGTGGTGCTCGGCCTCGACACCCGCCCCGCGGCGGCCGCCGACGACCTGACGCGCACCGTGCACTACGGCGTGGTCGCCGAGGAGGTCGTCGACGTCGTCACCGGCGAACCGGTCGACCTGATCGAGACGCTCGCCGAGCGCATCGCCCAGCAGTGCCTGAAGCACGACGGGGTCCAGGAGGTCGAGGTCGTCGTCCACAAACCGGACGCGCCGATCACCGTTCCCTTCGACGACGTGACCATCACCATCACCCGGAGCCGAGTATGACTTCGTTCCCCCAGGACGGGCAGAGCGACCCCACCGCCCAGCCGGTTCCGACCGCGGTCGTGCGCCAGGTGGACGACGCCGACGTGACCCTCTCCAACCCCCGGCCCGCCGTGATCTCCCTCGGCTCGAACCTGGGCAACCGCCTGGAGACCCTCCAGGGGGCCGTCGACGCCCTGGAGGACACGCCGGGCCTGCGGGTCAAGGCCGTCTCCCCGGTGTACGAGACGGAGCCCTGGGGCGTGGACGCCGCGTCCCAGCCCGCCTACTTCAACGCGGTGGTCGTCGTGAAGACGACGCTCCCCCCGGCCTCGCTCCTGGAGCGCGGCCAGGCCATCGAGGAGGCCTTCGACCGGGTCCGCGAGGAGCGCTGGGGCCCGCGCACCCTCGACGTCGACATCGTGGCGTACGCCGACGTCGTCTCCGACGACCCGGTGCTCACCCTCCCCCACCCGCGCGCCCGCGAACGGGCCTTCGTCCTCGTCCCCTGGCACGACGTGGACCCCGAGGCGCACCTGCCCGGCGCCGGACCCGTCGCCCAGCTCCTGGAGTCGGTCGGCCGCGACGGCGTCACGCCCCGCACCGACCTGGAACTGCGCCTGCCCGAGTAATCGTTAGGCTCGACGGACGGCGGTCCGGCACACGGCCGGACCGGGCACAGGCGGTAGGCGAAGGGCGGCTCACTCGGTGAAGCAACTACGGCTCGGGGTGCTGGCGGGCCTCTTCGCCGCCGCGGGCGTCCTCTCCTGGGGCGGGGCGCGGCTCTGGGACTCCCTCGGCACCCTGCCGAGCGTCCCGCTGGCCGCGTCGATCGTGCTCGCCGTGATCGCGGTGATCCTCCTGGCGACCGCCCTCTCCACCCGCGCCCGGCTCCGCGCCCAGCGCGAGCGCCGCCCCGGCGCGAAGGGCGTCGAGCCACTGATGGCGGCCCGCGCGGTCGTCTTCGGCCAGGCCAGCGCCCTGGTCACCGCCCTGGCGTCCGGGGTGTACGGCGGCGCCGGCGTCTTCCTGCTCGGCTTCCTCGACGTCCCCGCCCGCCGCGACCAGGCCATCTACGCCGGAGCGGCCGTGGTGGCCGGCATCGCCGTCATCGCGGCCGCCCTCTTCCTGGAGCGCGTCTGCCGGCTCCCGGAGGACGGCGACGACCACGACGGCACGGGCGCGGCGGCCGCGTGACACGGCCGCCGCGCCCTCGTCCGGCGCGGCGTCAGCGCGCCATGATGAGGCTCATCGCCTCGGCGCGCGTCGCCGGGTCCCGGAGCTGACCGCGCACCGCGGAGGTGAGGGTCTTGGCTCCGGGCTTGCGGATGCCCCGCATCGACATGCACATGTGCTCGCACTCGATGACGACGATGGCCCCCCGCGGCTCCAGGACCGTCATGAGGGACTCGGCGATCTGCGTCGTCAACCGCTCCTGGACCTGCGGGCGTCGGGCGTAGACGTCGACCAGCCGGGCCAGCTTGGACAGACCGGTGATCTTGCCGCTGGCCGCCGGGATGTAGCCGACGTGCGCCACGCCCCGGAACGGCACCAGGTGGTGCTCGCAGGTGCTGAACACCTCGATGTCCTTGACCAGCACCATCTCGTCGTGACCGAGGTCGAACGTGGTCGTCAGGACGTCCTCGGGCTGCTGGTACAGCCCCGCGAACACCTCCTTGTACGCCCGTGCCACTCGTCCCGGCGTCTCCCGCAGCCCCTCGCGGTCCGGGTCCTCGCCGACGGCGATGAGCAGTTCGCGTACGGCCGCCTCGGCCCGCTTCTCGTCGAACTCGCCGATCGGACCCTGGCCGTCCAACGTCACCGGGTCGGTCATCTCTGCCTCGTTCCTCTGTGCTGTCCCGTGCGCGGGTTCGCGCCCAGACCTCGCAGGCGTACGAAAAGCCGCGCCCCCACAGGCTAGAACCTGGGGGGCGCGGCATCCATTCCGGTCCCGGTGCGACCCCGCGCGGGGGCCTGCCGGGCGATCCGGCCGGTGGCTCCGGCCGGGCGGGCGCTAACTCTCGGGGCGCTCCTCGGGGCTCGCCTCGGTGGACGGGGCGATGTCCTTGGAGAGGTCCGCCGGGGGGGCGATCTCCGGCGGGGTGGCCGAACCGTTGGCGGTGGCGCTGCCGTTGGTGAGGGCCAGCTCCTTGGGCGAGAGGACCGGGGGCCGCGTCGACGGGGTGCGCCGGGCGGAACCGGTCCACGCCGGTCGGGCGGGACGCTTGACGATCGGAGCGAAGATCTCCGCGATCTCGTCCTTGCCGAGCGTCTCCTTCTCCAGGAGTTCGAGCACGAGGGCGTCGAGGATGTCGCGGTTCTCGACGAGGATCTCCCACGCGTCGTTGTGCGCGGTCTCGATGAGCTTCTTGACCTCTTCGTCGACGAGCGCCGCGACCTCTTCGGAGTAGTCGCGCTGGTGGCCCATCTCGCGGCCCAGGAAGGGCTCCGAGTTGTCGCCGCCGAACTTGATCGCGCCGAGCCGCTCCGTCATGCCGTACTGCGTGACCATCGCGCGGGCCGTCGCCGTGGCCTTCTCGATGTCGTTGGCCGCGCCGGTGGTCGGGTCGTGGAAGACCAGCTCCTCGGCCGCGCGCCCGCCCAGCATGTACGCGAGCTGGTCGAGCATCTCGTTGCGCGTCGTGGAGTACTTGTCCTCCTCCGGGAGCACCATCGTGTAACCGAGGGCGCGGCCGCGGGAGAGGATCGTGATCTTGTGGACCGGGTCCGACTGGGGAGAGGCCGCCGCGACCAGGGCGTGTCCGCCCTCGTGGTACGCGGTGATCTTCTTCTCCTTCTCGGACATGATCCGGGTCCGCTTCTGCGGACCCGCCACGACGCGGTCGATGGCCTCGTCGAGCATCTCGTTGTCGATGAGCTTCTTGTTGCTGCGCGCCGTCAGGAGCGCGGCCTCGTTCAGCACGTTCGCCAGGTCGGCGCCGGTGAAGCCGGGCGTGCGGCGGGCGACGGCGCCGAGGTCGACGCCCTCCGCCACGGGCTTGCCCTTCTGGTGCACCTTGAGGATCTCCAGGCGGCCCTGCATGTCGGGGCGGTCGACGGCGATCTGCCGGTCGAACCGTCCCGGACGCAGCAGCGCCGGGTCCAGGATGTCGGGGCGGTTCGTGGCGGCGATCAGGATGACGCCGCCCTTCACGTCGAACCCGTCCATCTCCACGAGGAGCTGGTTGAGCGTCTGCTCGCGCTCGTCGTGGCCGCCGCCCATGCCGGCGCCGCGGTGGCGGCCGACGGCGTCGATCTCGTCGACGAAGACGATCGCCGGGGCGTTCGCCTTGGCCTGCTCGAAGAGGTCGCGCACCCGCGAGGCGCCGACGCCGACGAACATCTCGACGAAGTCGGAGCCGGAGATCGAGTAGAACGGCACGCCCGCCTCGCCGGCGACGGCGCGGGCGAGCAGCGTCTTGCCCGTACCGGGCGGCCCGTAGAGCAGGACGCCCTTGGGGATCTTGGCGCCGACGGCCTGGAACTTCGCCGGCTCCTGGAGGAACTCCTTGATCTCGTGGAGCTCCTCGACCGCCTCGTCGGACCCCGCCACGTCGGCGAAGGTCGTCTTCGGGGTGTCCTTGGTGATCAGCTTGGCCTTGGACTTGCCGAACTGCATGACCTTGGAGCCGCCGCCCTGCATCTGGTTCATCAGAAACAGGAAGACGACCACGATGAGGACGAAGGGCAGCAGCGAGAGGAGGATCGAGACGAACGGGGACTGCTTCGACGGCGAGACGGTGTAACCCTTCTCGATGTCACCCGCCTCGAACTTCTGCTGCAGCGTCTCGGCGAGCTCGACGCCCTGGTTGCCGATGTAGCTCGCCTGGAACTTGCTGCCGGACTCGCCGTCGAGCTTCTGGCCGTCCTTCAGTTCGATCTTGAGATTCTGTTCGTCACCGGTGGTCAGCTTGGCCTGCTCCACCTGGTCCTTGCTGATCGCCTGGATCACCTTGCCGGTGTCCACCGTCTTGTAGCCGCCCGACGAGCCGACGACCTGCATCAACACGACCACGGCGAGGACGGCCAGCACGATCCACATGACCGGCCCACGGAAGTATCGCTTCACGTCCATCCATACGGAGCGAAGACGCCCCGTCCCTCCTGCCCGTAGGTAAATGCTGCTGTGAGAAAAGACTGTTCTTCGGACGGTACCCCAGCATCGCCACCCGCGACTGCCGGGGACGGCGGAGAAACCCGCTTTCGCAGCTTCAACGGCCCGAAGGCGGCGAGGGTTCCCTCAGCCGCCGTAGACGTGCGGGGCGAGGGTGCCGACGAAGGGGAGGTTGCGGTATTTCTCCGCGTAGTCCAGCCCGTAGCCGACGACGAACTCGTTGGGGATGTCGAAGCCGATCCACTTCACGTCGATCGCGACCTTCGCGGCGTCCGGCTTGCGCAGCAGGGTGCAGACCTCCAGCGAGGCCGGCTCCCGCGAGCCCAGGTTGGACAGCAGCCAGGACAGCGTCAGACCGGAGTCGATGATGTCCTCGACGATCAGGACGTGCTTGCCCTTGATGTCGGTGTCCAGGTCCTTGAGGATGCGGACGACGCCGGAGGACTGGGTGCCCGCCCCGTACGAGGAGACGGCCATCCAGTCCATCGTGACGGGGGTGGACAGCGAGCGCGCCAGGTCCGCCATGACCATCACCGCGCCCTTGAGGACGCCGACGAGGAGCAGGTCCTTGCCCGCGTACTCCGCGTCGATCCTCGCGGCCAGCTCGACGAGCTTGGCGTCGATCTCTTCCTTGGTGAGGAGCACCGACTGGAGGTCGGTGCCCATGTCCTTCTCGTTCACCCGCGTCTCTTTCTCTGCCTGCCGGCCTTCCGGGGGCGCGCCCCCGTGGCCGGGTCCGGCTGTTCGCCTGCACTTCAGCCGCTTGCGCGTCAGCTCTGCCGAATGACCAGTCTGCCACCCTGCCGCACGGCCTCGACGCGGCCGGGCAGGTTGATGGCCCGCTGGCCGCGCCAGCCGGTGATCAGGCGGTCCACTTCCTCGACGTGCCG
The DNA here is from genome assembly GCF_055588985.1 of Streptomyces sp. NPDC041970. Taxonomy (NCBI): domain Bacteria; kingdom Bacillati; phylum Actinomycetota; class Actinomycetes; order Kitasatosporales; family Streptomycetaceae; genus Streptomyces; species Streptomyces sp. NPDC041970. The sequence goes on along the minus strand of NZ_JBVJCD010000030.1, from coordinate 33,962 downwards.
GGCGAAGAGCGATCCGGCGGGCGCGCCGGCCTCGATCACGGCTCGGCGCAGCACCCGGCGGCGCACCGCGGGCGGCAGGACGTAGAGCTTGGCGCACTCCAGGCCGCCGGTCTCGTCCCGTACGGTCAGCTCGGCCTCGGCGGCCCAGGTGTCGAGGGCGTCGGCGTCGTCGCGGGAGAGCTGGGCCGTGCGGGCGAGGGCTTCGACGACGCCCTTGCCCAGCGCCTTCTCCAGGGCGGGCAGGCCCTCGTGGCGGAGCCGGGAGCGGGTGTAGGCGGGGTCGATGTTGTGCGGGTCGTCCCAGACCGGGAGGGCCTGGGCCAGGCACGCCTTGCGGGCGGTCTGCCGGTCGAGCTGGAGGAAGGGGCGGCGGTAGCGGCCGGCCGGTCCGGAGGCGGCGGCCATGCCGGACAGGGAGCGGATGCCGGAGCCGCGGGCGAGGCCGAGGAGGACGGTCTCGGCCTGGTCGTCGCGGGTGTGGCCGAGCAGGACGGCGGCGGCGCCGTGGCGGTCGGCGGCGGCGTCGAGGGCGGCGTAGCGGGCGTCGCGGGCGGCGGCTTCGGGTCCGCCCTCGCGGCCGACCCGTACGGAGACGGCCTCGACCGGGTCCAGGTCCATGGCGGCGAGCCGGGCGACGACCTCGGCGGCGCGGAGGTCGGAGCCCGGCTGGAGGTTGTGGTCGACGGTGACGCCGCCGGCCCGGACGGCGAGTTTGCGGGCCTCGAACGCGAGGGCGGAGGCCAGGGCCATGGAGTCGGCGCCGCCGGAACAGGCGACGAGCACCAGCGGGGTGTCGGGCCGTTCGGGGAGGGCGGTGCGGGGGCCGCCCGCCGCGCCGGCCTCGGCGTAGCGGGAGCGGGGGGCGCGGGCCGAGTGGCGTGAGCCGTCGGCCGGCCGGTCGTGGTCGGCGTGGCGGTGGAAGTCGGTGATGACGTCGTGGAGTACGCGGCGGACCGCCAGGCGTATCGCCGCGACCGCAGGATGGGGACCCATGTCCGGTGCCCTTCGTGAGTTCGGGAGGAGCGAGGAGCGCCGGAACGCGTGAGTCCCGTCACTCAGAGTGCGTCGATGGTGACAGAGGCAAGCTGTTCATCGAGCATTGCACGCCTTCCCATGCCTCCATGGTCCCTCGGATGGGTGATTGGAGGCCGATATCCATGCGCCCGCGGCGGGGGGTCAGGAATCGGCCGTGCGGTGCACCCGTGCGACCCACTCGGCGGGGGCGGCGATCTCGGCCTTGGTCGGGAGGGTGTTGGGCGAGGTCCACACCCGGTTGAAGCCGTCCATGCCGACCTCGTCGACCACCGCGCGGACGAACCTCTCGCCGTCGCGGTACTGGCGGAGCTTGGCGTCCAGGCCGAGCAGCCTGCGCAGCGCCTGGTCGAGGCGGCTCGCGCCGCGCGCCCGGCGCTGCTGGAACTTCTCGCGGATCTCCGCGACGGAGCCGACGACCTCGGGGCCGACGCCGTCCATCACGTAGTCGGCGTGCCCTTCCAGCAGGGACATGACGGCGGTGAGGCGGCCGAGCACCTCGCGCTGGGCGGGGCTCTGCACGAGGTCGACGAGGCTGCGGCCGCCGCCCTCGCCCCGCTCGCCCTCGGGGCGGCCCGCCCCGGACAGGGACTGGGCGGCCTCGCGCAGCCGCTCCAGGAAGGTCATGGGGTCGACGTCGGTCTCGTCGAGGAATGTCTGGATCTCGCCCTGGAGGTGGTCGCGGAGCCAGGGCACGCCGGTGAACTGGGTGCGGTGGGTCTCCTCGTGGAGGGCGACCCAGAGCCGGAAGTCGTGCGGGTCGACGCCGAGCTCCCGCTCCACGTGGACGATGTTGGGCGCCACCAGCAGGAGCCGGCCGCCGTTCGAGGCGGCCGGCAGCGGCGAGGCGCCGCCGGCCCGCCCGGCGCCGAAGCCGTGCGGCAGGGCGGCGGGGGCGAACGTCTCGTACTGGCCGAGCACGCGGGAGGCGAGGAACGAGAGCAACATGCCCAGCTCGACGCCGGTCACCTTGCCGCCGACCGCGCCGACGACCGCGCCGCCCGGCTTGCCGGAGCGGCGGCTCTCCATCTTGGCGAGGAGGGGGCCCAGCAGCTCGCGGAAGCCGGCGACGTTGGCCTTGATCCACCCGGCCCGGTCCACGACGAGGACCGGGGTGTCCTCCGGCTCGGTCCCCTCCGGGATCATCCGGGTGAAGCCGCGCACGTGCTCCTCCGAGGCGCGGGCGTGGCGGCGCAGCTCCGCGACGACGGCGCGGGCCTCCTCGCGGCTGATCTCCGGCCCCGGCCGCACGAGTCGGGTCGCGGTAGCCACCGCGAGGTTCCAGTCGACCATCTCGGCCCCACCGAAGCTCGTCATGCGTCAACCGTACGTGAGCGCGTCGCCCGGTGGTGGGGTCGTGCACCGCTCTTCGGGTGCCGCCCCCCGGCGCACGGCGGGTCCTCGGGTCAGCGGGTCAGCGCGGTGGCGAGGGCGTCGAGGGCGGATTCGGCCTCGGGGGCCGAGGGGGCGCCGCGGGAGAGGAAGGCGAAGGCGAGGAGGCGGCCCCGCGGGGAGACGGCGGTCCCGGCGAGGGCGTTGACGCCGGTGAGGGTGCCGGTCTTGGCGCGGACCAGGCCCGCGCCGCCGGACTTCCCCGTGTACCGGCTGCCGAGGGTGCCGCTGAAGCCGGCCACCGGGAGGCCGGTGAGGACGGGGCGCAGCTCGGGCCGTCCGGGGTCGGCGGCGCGGGCGAGGAGGGCGGTGAGGAGGGCGGCGGTGACCCGGCCCCGGCGGTCCAGGCCGCTGCCGTCGGCGAGGCGGGCGCCGGCCACCGGGACCCCGAGCCGCTTCAGCTCGGCGGTGACGGCGCGCCGGGCTCCGGCGAAGTCGGCGCTCTCGCCCCCGGCGACGGCGGTCTGCCGGGCGAGGGCCTCGGCGATGTCGTTGTCGCTGTTGGTGAGGGTCCGCTCGACGAGTGCGGACAGGGGGGCGGAGCGGTGGGTGGCCACGGTGCGGGCCTTCGCGGCCGGGCGGGCCTCGCGGGGCTCGCCGGCGACCGGGACGCCCGCCCGCTCCAGGTGGCCGGCGAAGGCGCGGGCGGCGTCCCCGGCGGGGTCGCCGGAGCGCGGGGCGGGGCCGCGGTCGGAGCCGTCGAGCCGGCCCTCGTCGACCATCAGGGCGACCACGGGGGCGATGTTGTCGTTGGGGCCGATGGGGTGGCGCTCGGGGCCGGTGTAGCGGGAGGTGTCGTGGGTGAGGCGTACGGAGGTCCGGCCGCCCTCGCGCAGGGCCGCGGCGGCCGAGGCGGCCAGGGCGCGCAGGGCGGCCCGGTCCAGGGTGGGGTCGCCGCCGCCGACGAGGGTGAGCGTGCGGGAGTCGGGCGAGAGCCGGACGGTGGTGGCGATGCGGTGGTCGGGGCCGAGGGCGGAGAGCGCGGCGGCGGCGGTGGCGATCTTGACGGTGGAGGCCGGGGTCATCGGGGTGGTGGCGCCGTGCCCGTACACCTGCTCGCCGGTGGCGGCGTCGACGACGGACGCGGCGGCCCGGTCGCCCAGCCCGGCCGCGCCGACGAGCGGGGCGAGGGCGGCGCGGAGGGCCGCGGGGTCGTGGGAGGCGCCGCGTGCGCCGCCGAGCGCGGGGAGGACGGGCGGGGCGCTGGGGGCCGGGGCGGGCCCCTCCGGCGTGGCGCGGCCGTGATGTGCGCCACCTGTACGGTCGGCGGCGGCGGCCGACCGCCGCTCGGCCTTACGCTGACCGTTGTCCCAGGGGCCGGCGGCGATGACGGCGCCGGCTGCGACGGCCAGGCCGAGCGCGGCGGAGCCCGCGACGACCTGCCAGGTGTACGACCCGTGGGGTCCGGTCCTCGGGGCCGTCAGCCCGCGCCACGGGCCGGACGGGCTGCCCGACGGTCTTCCCTCCGGCTCGGCCACCGTCGACCAGCCCCTTTCGCGAGCACTCTTCTGCGTGAGGGACACTTAATCACCCGTCGTATGTGTTGATCATGGAGGAGCCACCCGTGGAGTTCGACGTCACCATCGAGATCCCGAAGGGGTCGCGGAACAAGTACGAGGTGGACCACGAGACCGGTCGGATTCGCCTGGACCGTCGACTCTTCACCTCGACCAGCTACCCGGCCGACTACGGCTTCGTCGAGAACACCCTCGGCGAGGACGGCGACCCGCTGGACGCGCTGGTCATCCTGGACGAGCCGACCTTCCCCGGCTGCCTCATCAAGTGCCGTGCGATCGGCATGTTCCGGATGACCGACGAGGCGGGCGGCGACGACAAGCTGCTGTGCGTCCCGGCGTCCGACCCGCGGGTGGAGCACCTGCGCGACATCCACCACGTGTCGGAGTTCGACCGGCTGGAGATCCAGCACTTCTTCGAGGTCTACAAGGACCTGGAGCCCGGCAAGTCCGTCGAGGGCGCCGACTGGGTCGGCCGCGCCGAGGCGGAGGCCGAGATCGAGGCCTCGTACAAGCGCCTGGAGGCGCAGGGCGGCGCGCACTGACGTCACGCTTCCGGTTCCGTTTGTGAGCCGGACGGCCGTACGGGAACGGGCGGCACACCTTCACGGGTGTGCCGCCCGTTTCGCTGCCCGCACTCCCGCGCGTGCACGGCCCATGCCCCCGGCCATACTGGGCACACGTGCGGCCGGGAGTGTTCAGTCGAGGGGAACGAGGTCGAGTGGTGGCGGAATCGGGCGGTCCTGAGGACCAGAAGCCCCAGTCCGACGAGGCACGCAGCGCCTTCGTCCCGCCCGCGGGGACGAGTCAGCCGACCCCGCCGCCCGACGACGACCACCCGACGTCGGAGTTCGCGCTGCCGACCGGGGTGCACGCCGAGGCGGGCGGCCCGTCCGCCTCGGGCGGGGGGTCCGGGGGCGGCGGGAACTCCGACACGCTGAGTTCCGCTTTCGCCCCGCCGAGGACGTACAGCGCCCAGCACGCGCCGCCCGCGTTCACTCCGGCGCAGGGCATTCCGATGGTCCGGTTGACCAAGGAGGCGCCCTGGCAGGACCGGATGCGCACGATGCTGCGGATGCCGGTGACCGAGCGCCCGGCCCCGGACAGCGTCCAGCGCACCGACGACGAGACCGGCCCCGCGGTGCCGCGGGTGCTCGACCTGACGCTGCGCATCGGGGAGCTGCTGCTGGCGGGCGGCGAGGGGGCGGAGGACGTCGAGGCGGCGATGTTCGCGGTGACCCGGTCCTACGGCCTCGACCGCAGCGAGCCCACGGTCACGTTCACGCTGCTGTCGATCTCGCACCAGCCGTCGCTGGTCGACGATCCGGTGACGGCGAGCCGCACCGTACGCCGCCGGGGCACCGACTACACCCGCCTGGCCGCCGTCTTCCGGCTGGTCGACGACATCACCTCCACGGACACCGAGGTCTCCCTGGAGGAGGCCTACCGCCGGCTCGCGGAGATCCGCCGCAACCGCCACCCGTACTCGGGGTGGGTGCTGACGGCCGCCGCCGGGCTGCTGGCGGGGGCGGCGTCCGTGCTCGTGGGCGGCGGGGTGCTGGTCTTCCTGGTGGCGGCGGCGGGCGCGATGCTCGGGGACCGGCTGGCGTGGCTGTGCGCCGGGCGCGGGCTGCCGGAGTTCTACCAGTTCACGGTCGCGGCGATGCCCCCGGCGGCGATGGGCGTGGCGCTGACGCTGGCCCATTCGACGGAGGTCCGCCCGTCCGCCGTGATCACCGGTGGGCTGTTCGCCCTGCTGCCGGGGCGGGCGCTGGTGGCCGGGGTGCAGGACGGGCTGACGGGCTACTACATCACCGCCTCCGCCCGGCTGCTGGAGGTCATGTACTTCTTCATCGGGATCGTGGCGGGCGTGCTGCTCGTCCTCTACCTGGGGTTGCAGCTCGGGGCGGCGCTCAACCCCGAGGCCCAGTTCGTGCCCAACGACCGGCCGGTGCTCCAGATCCTGGCGTCGATGGCGCTGAGCCTGGCCTTCGCGATCCTGCTCCAGCAGGAGCGCTCCACCGTGGTGGCGGTCACCCTCAACGGCGGCGTCGCGTGGATCGTCTTCGGGGCGATGGCCCGGACCGCGGACATCTCGCCGGTCGCGGCGACGGCGGTGGCGGCCGGTCTGGTGGGCCTGTTCGGGCAGTTGTTCTCGCGTTACCGGTACACGTCCTCGCTGCCGTACATCACGGCGGCGATCGGGCCGCTGCTGCCCGGTTCGGCGACGTACTTCGGTCTGCTGGGCGTGGCGCAGGGCGAGGTCAACCGGGGCCTGACCTCGCTGTCGACGGCGGTCGCGACGGCGCTGGCCATCGCGATCGGGGTGAACCTGGGGAGCGAGATCTCCCGGTTGTTCATGCGGGTGCCGGGCGCGGTGGGCGGGTCGAGCCGCCGGGCGGCGAAGCGGACCCGCGGGTTCTGAGCCGGGACGGGCGGGCCGCCCGGACGGCCGGAAGGCGCCCCTTCCCGGTGCGGGGAGGGGCGCCTTCCGCTGTCTCGGTCCGCGGGCGCCGGTCAGCGCTTGGCGTGGCGGCCGCGCTGGCCGGCGGCCGGGCCGTCGCCGCCCGCCGGGGGGAAGGGCTCGCCGCCCTGCCGGTCCGCCGCGGCGGCCTTCTTGGACTGGCCGCGCGCCCTCAGCACCTCGACCACGATCGGCACCACGGAGACGAGCACGATGAGGATGAGGATCATCTCGATGTGCTCGTGCACGAAGTCGATCTTGCCGAGCATCGCGCCGAGCACGGTCACGCCGACGCCCCAGAGGATGGCTCCGACGATGTTGTACGTGATGAAGGAGCGGTAGTTCATCCGGCTGACGCCCGCGATGATCGGCGTGAACGTGCGCACGATGGGCACGAAGCGCGCCAGGACCAGGGACTTCGGGCCGTGCTTCTCGAAGAACTCGTGGGCCTTCTCCACGTTCTCCTGCTTGAAGAGGCGGGAGTCCGGGCGCTTGAAGAGGGCGGGGCCGACCTTGCGGCCGAAGAGGTAGCCCACCTGGTCGCCGACGATGGCGGCGACGGCGATCAGGGTGCAGATCAGCCAGAGCGGGTACTTCAACTGGCCGGTGGTCACCAGGAGCCCGGTGGTGAACAGCAGGGAGTCACCGGGCAGGAAGAAGCCGATCAGGAGTCCGGACTCGGCGAAGACGATGAGAAGGAGGCCGGGGAGCCCGAACGTGTTGAGCAGATAGTCCGGGTCCAGCCAGCTCGGGCCGAGCGCAAGCGTATTCAAGGGTCCGGGCTCCAGGATGTGTGCGAGGGCGGCTGCGTGGCCGCTCCAAACTATCAACGCCCGGTGAACGCCCTTGGTTCCACTGGCGCACGGCGGCCCTGCGCATCCTACGGACCGCCCCGGAGCCGGCCGCGGGAGGCGCCGGCCACGGGGCGGGGGCCGCACGCGGCCTACCGGCTCAGCCGCCCGAAAGCGCGCACCGCCAACGGGAAGAACACCGCGATCAAGGCCAGCGGCCAGAGCACCGCCAGCAGTTGGGCGTGTTCGGCGGCCCAGGAGCCGGACGCGCCGCCGGGGTTGCCGAACAGGTCCCGCGCGGCGGTGGCCGTGGCCGACATGGGGTTCCACTCGACCGCCGCCGCCAGCCAGTCCGGCATCGACGCGGGCGCGGCGAACGCGTTGGAGAGGAAGCCGACGGGCCAGACGAGGATCTGGACCGCCGAGACCAGCTCCGGCCTCCCCGCCACCATGGCGAGGTGGATGCCGACCCACAGCATGGCGAACCGCAGCAGGAGCAGCAGTCCCACCGCCCCCAGGGCCGCGGCCACCCCGTCGTGCCAGCGCCAGCCGACCGCGTACCCCACGCCGGCCATCACCACGAGCGCGGCCGTCGACTGGAGCATGTCCGCGACGCTGCGGCCCACCAGCACCGCGCCCGGAGCCATCGGCATCGAGCGGAAGCGGTCGATGACGCCCTTGCCGAGGTCCTGGGTGACCGCGAGCATCGTGCTCTCCAGGCCGAAGGCCATGGTCAGCGCGAGCATTCCGGGGACCAGGTACTCGGTGGGGTCGCCGTCCACGCCCCGGCCGCCGCCGACCAGATAGGTGAACATCAGGAGCAGCATCACCGGGAAGACCAGGCCGACGACGACCTGGACGGGCTGCCGGGCCCAGTGCGCCAGCTCGCGGCGGGTCATCGTCCAGGAGTCGGCCACCGCCCAGCCGAGCCGCGAGGGGACCCCGCCGTGCGCCTCCGGCGCCGTGGTCGTCGCGCTCATGCCGCCGCCTCCGCCTTCCGGCCGCCGGGAGCGGCCTGTCCGCCGGCCGGTCGGCCGGTCCCGTCCGCCCGCCCTCCGGTGAGGGCGAGGAACACCTCGTCCAGGGTGGGGCGGCGCACCGCGATGTCCTCCGCCTCGATGCCCGCCTCCTCCAGCGCCCGCACGGTCCGGGTCAGGGCCGCCATCCGGTCGGGGGCGGGCGCGCCGATCAGCCGCCGGTCGGGGTCCAGGACCGCGTCCGCTCCGCCCAGCAGCGCGGCCGCCTCCGCCAGCCGGGAGGCGTCGCGCAGGACGACGTCGATCCGGTCCCCGCCGACGCGGGCCTTCAGCTCGTCGGGGGCGCCCTCGGCGACCGACCGGCCCTCGTCGATCACGGAGATCCGGTCGGCGAGCTGGTCCGCCTCCTCCAGGTACTGCGTGGTCAGCAGCACCGTCGTGCCGCCGCCGACCAGGGACCGCACCGCGTCCCACACCTCGGCCCGGCCGCGCGGGTCGAGGCCGGTCGTCGGCTCGTCCAGGAACAGCACCCGCGGTTCGGTGATCAGCGACGCGGCCAGGTCGAGCCGCCTGCGCATCCCGCCGCTGTACTCCTTGACGGCCTTGCGCCCGGCGTCGGCGAGGCCGAACCGCTCCAGCAGCTCGTCCGCCCTGCTGCCCGCCCGGCGCGCGCCCAGGTGGTACAGCCGGCCGAACATCTCCAGGTTCTGCCGCCCGCCGAGCTGCTCGTCCACCGCCGCGTGCTGCCCGAGCAGTCCGATCCTGTGCCGCACCTCGCGCGCCCGCTCGCGGACGTCGAGCCCGGCCACCACGACCCGGCCCGCGTCGTGGCGCAGCAGGGTGGACATGATCCGTACGGCGGTGGTCTTCCCCGCCCCGTTGGGGCCGAGGACCCCGTGGACCGTGCCGGCGCGGACCGCGAGGTCCAGCCCGTCCAGCGCGCGCTTCTCCCCGTACCTCTTCCGCACGCCGTCCATGACGATCGCTTCGGTCACGCTCTCCGCCCCTCTGTAGTCAAACTTGACTAGCAGAACGAAGATAGACCCCGATCCCTCATTCGTCAAACTTGATTAGTCGCGCTTCCCGGAGGCGGCGCCGCCCGGCGCGTAGGGGTTCTCCTCACCGTCGGCCAGCACCCCGACGAACGGGTCGCCCTCGCCGGCGAAGGTGTACGCGCCGCCCTCGATGCGTTCGATCAGGCCGCGGGTCCACCGCGCGCCCCCGTCGGCCGTGTGGACCCAGAGGTTCATGATCTCGCCGATGTGGCCGAGGGACTCCGGCCCCTCCTCGGGGGTGTAGTACTCGGTGACGGCGGACCGCCACTTCCCGATCCCCGCGATCCGCTCCCTGAGCAGCGCCACCGCCTCCTCGCGGGGCAGGTCCACGATGAAGCCGATCGCCGCCGAGAGGACGTCCATGCCCCGGTCGTAGGAGCGGATGGCGTCGCGCAGCAGGGCGCGGTACTCCTCCACCCCCCGCTCCGTGACCTCGTACTCGGTGCGCGGCGGGCCGCCGGCGGTGGAGGGGGCCGTCTCGTGCGCGAGGAGCAGCCCCTGCTTGGCCATCTGCTTCAACGCGTGGTAGATCGATCCGGGTTTGGCGTTGGACCACTCGTGCGCGCCCCAGTACTCCAGGTCGTTGCGGATCTGGTAGCCGTGCGCGCGGCCGTGCATACGCACGGCGCCGAGGACCAGCAGCCGGATCGCGGACATCCACCCATCCCATCCGGGGCCGCCCGTGCGGCAGGCACCCTACTCAACTTTGACTAGGGTAGCCGCCCGGTGGGGTACGGAGCGGGCGGCGGTATGCGGGGCGGACGGCACGGGCCGGGGCGCGGGCGCCGGTCGGGCGGGCCGAGGGCCGCGGGGCGCCGGTCGGGCGGCTAGAACGGGAAGACGGTGCGGCCGTGCTGGATCGACATCCACTTCTGGGTGGTGAACGCCTCGACCACGGCCTCGCCGTTCAGCCGCCCCGTCCCGGAGGTCTTCTCGCCGCCGAACGCGACCAGCGGGTCGTCCTGGATCGTGGAGTCGTTCACGTGGAACATGCCGGTGACGGCGCGCTGCCCGAACCGCACCCCGCGCTCCACGTCCCGCGTGTGGACGGCGCCGCTGAGGCCGTAGGGGCTGTCGTTGACGATGCGCAGGGCCTCCTCCTCGCCGTCGAACACCATCAGCAGGGCCACCGGGCCGAGGATCTCCTGCGTCAGCAGCGGGGAGTCCTCCGGCAGGTCGGTCAGGACGGTCGGCCCGACGACGTTGCCGACGGTCCTGCCCCGCACGAGCGCCGTCGCGCCGTCCGCCACCGCGCGCTCGACCAGGGTGTCCAGGGCGTCCGCCTGGAAGGCGTTGATGACCGGGCCGATCCTGGTCTCCGGGTCCCTCGGGTCCCCGGCCTTGAGGGCGGCCACCTCGGCGGTGAACCGCTCGGTGAACTCCTCGGCCACCGACCGGTCCACCAGGATGCGGTTGGCCGCCATGCCGACCTGGCCCTGGTACAGGAAGCGGCTGTGGACGGCCGCCCGGACCGCGTACTCCACGTCGGCGTCCTCCAGCACCACCAGGGCGCTGTTGCCGCTCAGTTCGAGGATGGTCCGCTTGAAGAGGCCGGCCGCGGTGGCGGCGATGTGCCGGCCCACCCGGTCCGAACCGGTGAAGGAGATCATCTTGGGCACGGGGTGCTCGATGAACGCGTCGCCGATCTCGGCGCTGTCGGTGATCAGGACGTTCAGCAGCCCGGCCGGCAGTCCGGCCTGCTCGAACACGCTCGCCACCAGCCCGCCGCCGACCACGGGCGCGTTCTGGTGCGGCTTGACGACCACCGCGTTGCCGAGCGCCAGGGCGGGCGCGACCGACTTCATCGTCACCAGGAAGGGGAAGTTGAACGCGCTGATCACGCCCACGACCCCGACGGGCAGCCGGTAGAGCCGGTTCTCCTTGCCGTCGCCCACCGCCGGCAGCAGCCGGCCGGTCGGCCGCAGCGCCTGGCCGGCCGCCTCGCGCAGGACCTCCCTCACGGCGTCGACCTCGTACCGGCCGCGCGGCCGGGTGCCGCCCAGCTCGTCGACGATCGCCTCGACGATCTCCTCGGCGCGCTCCTCGGTGACGCGCAGCGCGCGTTCGAGGACGGCGCGCCGCTCGTACGGGTTGGTGGCGGCCCATGCGCGCTGCGCCCGCTCGGCGGCCCGGTAGGCCCGGTCGACCTCCAGCGCGGTGGCCACGGTGATGGAGGCCAGTTTCTCGCCGTTGTAGGGATTGAAATCGATGATGTCCCACGAGCCGCTGCCGGTCAGCCACTCGCCGTCGATGTACTGGTGGGCCAGTTCACGGAAGGACATGCAATCCCTTACTGCAGGCGTTCGCAGACTCCTGATGTGGGGTCATCGTACTGATGAATCAGGTCAGTTGGAGCAGACCGCGCAGGAGATCCCGACTCTCTTCGGGCGCGGGGCTGTCCTGGCTCAGGGCGGTCATGGCCTTTTCGTACTGCGCGACTTCCTCGGGCTTGTCCAGATAGAGCGCGCTCGTCAACTGCTCCAGATAGACGATGTCCGACAGATCGGATTCCGGAAAACGCAGCATCGTGAAAGAGCCGCTCTCGCCGGCGTGGCCGCCGTGACTGAAGGGCATCACCTGGAGCGTGATGTTCGGCTGCTCCGACATGTCGATGAGATGCCGCAATTGACCGCGCATGACGTCGCGTTCGCCGTACGGGCGGCGGAGCGCGGCCTCGTCGAGCACGGCGTGGAACGCCGGGGCGCGCTCGGAGACGAGGGCTTTCTGCCGCTCCAGGCGCAGCGCCACCCGGCGGTCGATCTCGGCCGCCGAGGCTCCGCGCATTCCGCGCTCCACGACGGCGTGGGCGTACGCCTCGGTCTGCAACAGCCCGTGGACGAACTGGACTTCGTAGATACGGATGAGAGAGGCGGCGCCCTCCAGACCGATATACGTCTGGAACCAGCCGGGCAGCACGTCTCCGTAACTGTGCCACCACCCCGCCACGTTGGCCTCGCGGGCCAACCCGAGAAGGGATGCGCGCTCCGCCTCGTCCGCCACGCCGTAGAGCGTGAGCAGGTCCTCCACGTCCCTGGCCTTGAAGCTCACCCGTCCCAACTCCATGCGGCTGATCTTCGATTCGGAGGCGCGGATGGAGTAGCCGGCCGCCTCACGGGTGATGCCGCGCGACTCCCGCAGCCGTCTGAGCTGAGAGCCCAGCAGGATGCGCCGCACCACCGATCCACTCGACTCGCCTGCCGACACTGGTCCGACCCTCCCCATCGCCTACCTGGCACTCGGAGCCCCCGCTCCCCGAGTGCCGGATTCTGCCACCAAAACGCTTCAGCCCGTACTCATTCGATTACGGAAACGGGAAGACGTCCTGAAAGCTCCGAAACTGCCCTCGGGAAGAAATACCCAAGAACCACCACGGTATCGGGCAGGTCCGGCGCGTGCACGTGCATCTGCCCTTGCATCTGCTCTGCGCATTCGGAACCATGGCGTTGCGCACCTGCGTGCTCGTGTTGTGCCGCTGTACCCCCCGCAGTACCGCTACAGGCAGTGCCGCTACAGCCGCGAATCCCGGGAGTGCCTCGTATGGGGACGAATGGATCGACGATGCTCGAGCCGTTACGGCAGGGGCTTCCCCCGACCGACCCCTCCGGGGTAGCCGGCTCCGCGTCCTGCGCTCTGCCCTCCTGTTACGAAGCAGTGGGCGGAGCACGGAAGTTCACCAGGTCCACCTTGGAACGGTGGCAGTTGAGCGACCGTTTCGACGACGTCGCCCTGGTGGTGTCCGAGCTCGTCACCAACGCCCTGCGCCACGCGCTGCCGGACGAACCGCGGGAGTTCACGGACCCGCCGGTGCGGCTGCACCTGATGCGCTGGACCTCGCGGCTGGTGTGCGCGGTGCGCGATCCCAGCCGGCGGAGCCCGGTGGCGGGCGAGGCGGCGGACTCGGCGGAATCCGGGCGCGGGCTCTTCCTGGTGGAGTGCGTCAGCGACGGTTGGGGCTGGCACCCCTCGCCCGTACCGCTGGGGGATCCGCCGTCGGGGCCGCTGTACGGCAAGGTGGTCTGGGCCCTCTTCCGGCTCCCGGAGAGCGTCCGGCCGGGCGCGTGAGACCGCGGCCGACCGGTCCGGGCAGGCCGGCGGGCCGGTCCGGCGCACTCAGCCGCCGGTCGCCAGGTGGTCGAACTCGCCGTCCTTGACGCCGAGCAGCAGCGCTTCGATCTCGGCCGGCGTGTAGACGAGGGCGGGCCCGTCGGGATGGCGGGAGTTGCGCATCGCCACATTCCCTCCGGGCAGTTTCGCGAACTCCACACATGATCCCTGGGAGTTGCTGTGCCTGCTCTTCTGCCAGACGACCCCGCGAAGCTCTGTGGCCGCCATGCCGTTGTACACGTGGTGCACAGGACGCTCCCCGAGTTGCAAGGTGCAAGTGTCGACTAGCTCGGATCATAGCTGTGTTCATATGCCACTGCATGAGCAGATGCACGTGCACGCCGGGTGTTCCTTTGATTACAGACTTTAGGCGGGCGCTCGCGCACTCCTCACAGAGAGACGTACGGCACGTCTATTCCGCTCCCTCTTACCGGAGTTGATCGGCCCGACCTTGGTAACGTGACGCGGGCTTTCGACGGAAAACCAGCCAAGGGGGAACTCCACGTGACCAGGTTCGTACGCACCGGCGCCGTCGTCGCCGCCGCTCTCACCGCCTCATGGGCCCTGACCGCCTGCGGCGGCGACAAGGCGGCCGACGACTCCGGCAAGGACGCCGCGGCGAGCGCCACGCCCGGCGGGGACGCCGCGCCCTCCGGGGAGCCGACCGAGGGCGGCGGCGGCGTGGACGCCGCGGCGCTGGAGGGCACCTGGGCGGGGCTGACGGACGGCAAGAGCGTCACCGTGTCCGTCGCCGCGGGCAAGGCGGCCCTCGTCGCCGACCGGTCCGTGTGCCAGGGCGAGGTGAAGGCCATGGGCGGCGAGCCGATGCTGGCGCTCACCTGCCCCGGCGGCGACAAGGCCCGCACCATGGGCGCGATCGAGTCCGTCGACGGCAAGAAGCTGGTCGTCGCGTGGGACGGCGGGATCAAGGACACCCTCGTCAAGGCCGATCCGGGCGCGCTCCCGACCGACCTGCCCTCCCTCCCCGGCCTCCCGGACCTGCCCACCCCGTAGGACGTACGGCGGGCCACGGCCCTCGGAGCGCCGGCGCACACGGTCAGCTCCCGGCGAGCGTGCTGCTGATGCGGGTGCTGCCGCCGCGCTCGTCGAGCGCGCGGGTGAACTCCTCCAGCGCCTCCAGGAGCAGCGCCCCGCCCCGGCGCACGACCGGATCGCCCGTGGCGGGCGCGGGGGCGGGCCCCACGGGGCTCTCGGCGGGCGGTCCGTCCGGCGACTCCTCGGCGGGCGGCTCGGCGTCGGCGGGCTTCCCGGCGGGGGCGTCTGCTCGCTTCCCGGCGGGGGCGTCGGCGGGCTTCTCGGCCGCCGGCTCCGCGGGCTTCTCCTCCTCCGGGGTGTTCCGCGCGTCCCACTGGGCCACCGCGTCCGCGACCGCCTGCCAGTCCGGCAGCCGGCGCTCCCGTACCGCCTTCGCGCCCTTCTCGGTGGCCCGGCGCAGCGCGCGGGCCAGCTCGGCGGCGCCGGGCACCGGGTCCGCCGAGGCCGAGGGCAGGTGGGCCTCCAGCAGCATCGCGGACCGGCCCAACTGGGCCAGGGCGTGCTGGGCGTCGGTGGCGGCGGCGCGGGAGATGCCCCGGTGGCGCACGGGTTCGTGCTGGGCGGTCGCCAGCGCCTCCTGCCAGGCGACGCGGGCCTCGCGGGTGGCGATCAGCGCGGCCCGCACGTCCTCGCCGCGCCGGGCCGCCGGGTCGGCGTACTGCTCGACGACCGTGGCCGCGTACCGCCCGTCCGCCACCAGCCAGTCGGCCAGCCGGTTGCGCAGGCGCGGGGTCTCCCAGGCCGGGTAGAGGGCGTACGCGATCATCGCGAGGAGCCCGCCGACCAGCGTCAGCACGATGCGCTCGGTGACGGTCTGGGACCAGTCGTCGCGCCCCATGCCGAGCAGGAAGACGACGTAGGCGGAGACGCACGCCTGCCCCACCGCGTACCCGGTCCGCATCAGCCAGTACATCAGCCCCGCGCAGACCACCGCGAGCAGGGCGCAGAGCCGGGCGTCGGGGTGGGCGGTCTGCATGATGGCGGTGGCGAGCCCGACACCGACCAGGGTGCCGCCGAACCGGGCCACGGAGCGGCCGTACGTCTGGGAGAACTCCGGGCGCATCACCATCACGGCGGTCATCGGGGCCCAGTAGCCGTGGCCGAGCGGCAGCGCGGCCCCGAGGAAGTACCCGGAGACGGCGACCACCGCGCTGCGGATCGCGTGGCGCAGGATCGGGGACTTGTGGTGCAGCTCCCGGCGCATCGTCCGGAGCACCACCGGCACCAGCCCCAGCAGGGTGGGGCGGCGGCGGGTGTCCGGGGCGAGGTCGGAGGGGATGCCGTTGTCGGTCCCGGTGCCCTCCGCGATCTCCAGTACGTCGTCGAGCAGGGCCGCGAGCCGGTCGGCGGCGCGGCGGGCGGGGCCGACGAGGATCACGTCGTTGTCGGGGGTCTTCAGGACGCCCAGGTCGGTGGCGGAGAGGTGGACGGGCTCGCCGTGGCGCACCGCCCGCGCGGCGGCGTCCAGGACCGAGCCGGCCGCGCCCAGCAGCTCGTTCACCCACGCCCGCTCCAGGCCGTCGGCGGGCGCCCCCACCGCCGGGTCCGCCAGGGAGGCCAGCACCGGCCGCAGCCGTTCGGCGATGCCCCGCGCACCGTGCAGTTCGGCGGGGCGGTGACGGGCCTGGCGCGGGGTGACGGCGGCGGCGCTGCGGGCGGTCATCAGCGGCAGCGGGTCGAAGAGGGCGACCGGGTCGTGCCGCAGCCGGCGGGCGTAGTCGGCCTCGGCGGCCAGGGCGTCGGCGAGCGCGTCGCGCTGGGCGCCCCATCGGCGGATCGGGAAGAGCACGATGAGCGTCGCCTGCACCACCCCGCCCACGGCGATCATCCCCGCGTGGGCGGCGGCGTCCACGACGGAGGTGGGCAGGGTGATCGTCACCAGCATGATGGCCACGTTGGACGCGGCGATGATGCCGCCGGTCGGCCCCGCCGACCAGGCCAGCCCCGCGAAGAAGGTCCAGGCGCCCAGCAGGGCCAGGAACAGGACGAGGTGCGAGCCGCTGACGTAACCGAGGAAGGTGGAGACGCCGAGGCTCGCGCCCGAGACCAGGGCGAGGACCGGACGCGGACGCCAACTGCGCTGGAAGGTGGCGAGGGCCGCCTGGAACGCGCCGAACGCGGAACTCACCGCGATCTCCGGCCCGAACAGCACGAGGCAGCCGCCGATGACGATGGCGAGGCCGACCGCGCCGCGAAAGGCGATGAGGGGTTCCAGCCGCTGCCGCTCGATCTCCAGTCCCGAGCGGGCGGTCACCTTCAGCGCCCGGAGCCAGCTCATGGGCCGAGCCTAGCCGCAAACCAGGACAAGCCGGGCCTACGCCATGAGGTCGCCGCCCCGCGGGCCGCCGGGGTCCCGGTGGGCGCTCCGGCGGGCGTCGCCCATACGGGCCCGTTCGGCGGCCTCGGCCCCCTGCGTCCAGCCGTCCGGATCGGTGGCGCCGCGGACGCGGGCGGTCGTGGTCCTCGGGAACATCCGCTCGGCGGTCTCGGCCACCGCGACGTCGCGGGCGGCCAGCACCGGGAGCAGCCCCCCGGCGGCGTCCCCGGCGGTGTCCGCGCCGGCGGCGGCCGTGACCCGCTCGGCGCCCTCGGCGAGCCTGTTGCCGAGCCGCTGGGCGTACGCCAGCAGGAACGACTGCCGGAAGGTCTTGGTCCGCTTGCGCCCCCCGGCGCGCTGACCGGCCTCCGCGCGCGTCATCGCGGCCGTCCCCTGGACGAGCAGGGAGGTGAACAGCAGCTCGACCGCCTCCAGGTCCGCCTCGAATCCGACGACCGTGGTGAAGCCCAGGTCGCTGTTCCACACCGCCCGGCAGCGGTTCGCGGAGGCGACGGCGTCGAGCAGGATCGCCTTGGCGCTCTCGTACGGGGGCTCCACCCCGATCCGGCAGGCGTCCGGCGTCTCGCGGCTGTGCGTACGGGCGGCGAGGAGGGCGTCGTCGACGCTGTGCCGGGCCATCAGCTCCTGCGCCTTGGCGGTCAGCGCCTCGGCCTCCTCCGGGAAGCCGGTCGCCTCCGCCTTGGCCAGCAGCGCCCGGATGCGGGTCAGCATCCGGGGCTCGCCGGCGGCGGGCGGCCGGTGCGGCCGGTCGGCGGCGCCGGGCGGCGGGCCGACGGGCTCGACGACGGGCAGCCGCAGCAGCAGCCGGTACAGCGCCAGCAGGTCGCCGGCGTACGAGAACCGGTCGGGGCGGTTGCGCGGCAGCGGGGCGGGGAGCTCGGCGAGCTGCCGGCGCCAGCGGGGCGGCAGCTCCGCGTACCGGGCGGTCTCGGCGGCGACCAGGGTCGCGGCCAGGGCCGCCTGCCGGTCGCCGCTCTCCCGCCGGACGAACCGGACCAGGTCGGCGGGGTGCCAGCCCCGCTCCCACGCCCGGCGGACGAACTCCTCGCCGCGCCGGTGCGCCTCGGCGTCGGCCTCCGGGGCCGCGGCGAGGAGCGAGGCCCCCGCGTCGAGGGCCGCGTCGCCCTCCGCGTAGAGCGCGGCCGCGCACGCCCGGTCGATCACCGATTCCATCGGACCAGGGTAGGGGGGCGGTGTGCCGGGGCGCCGGGCCGGTTCCGGGGTTCTGTCAGTGGCGGGTGCCAGACTCGCGCCCATGACCGAACGGTGGGCGCTGGCCCCGGCCGAGGGGGGCGGCGCGCTGCTCGCGCCCCTCGGCGGGGACGGCGCGCCCGCCGGCCCCGTCGTCGCCGAGCCCGATCTCGTCGAGGCGGTCCGCTCCCGCCCCGGCGTGGCGCGCTGGGTGTGGCGGTCGACCGTCGAGGTCTACCCGCGCCTGCTCGCCGCCGGGGTGCGGGTCGAGCGGTGCTACGACGTCGAGTGCGCCGAGCTGCTGCTGCTCGGGCACGAGGGGCGGCTCGGCGAGCCCCGGTCCGCGGCCGCCGCGCTGGCCCGGCTCGACCACGCCCCCGTACCGCCCGATCCGCCCGTCCGGTCCGCCGAGCCGGGCGCGCAGTCCTCGCTGTTCGACCCGCCCGCCGGCCCCGGAGTGCCGTTCGAGGGGCTGCTGCGGGTCTACGCGGACCAGATGCGCCGCCACGGCGCGGCGGAGCACCCGGACCGGATGCGGCTGCTGACCGCGTCGGAGTCGGCGGGCCGGCTGGTCGCCGCCGAGCTGCACCGGGCGGGGCTGCCCTGGCGCGCCGACGTGCACCGGGAGCTGCTGCACGAGCTGCTGGGCGAGCGGTACGCGGGCGGCGGCGAGCCCCGCAGGCTCGCCGAGCTGGCGGACGAGGTGTCGGCGGCGTTCGGGCGGCGCGTCCGCCCCGACCTCCCCGCCGACGTGGTGAAGGCGTTCGCGCGGGCCGGGATCGCGGTGAAGTCGACCCGGCGGTGGGAGCTGGAGGGGCTGGACCACCCGGCGGTCGCCCCCCTCCTCGCGTACAAGAAGCTGTACCGGATCTGGACGGCGCACGGCTGGAGCTGGCTCCAGGACTGGGTGCGCGAGGGCCGCTTCCGCCCGGAGTACCAGCCGGGCGGCACGGTCAGCGGCCGCTGGACGACGAACGGCGGCGGGGCCCTCCAGATCCCCAAGGTGCTCCGGCAGGCCGTCGTCGCCGACGAGGGATGGCGGTTCGTCGTGGCGGACGCCGACCAGATGGAGCCCCGCGTGCTGGCGGCGATCTCGCGGGACCGGGGGCTGATGGAGGTGGCCGGCCACGACGGCGACCTCTACACGGCCCTGTCCGACCGGGCGTTCCACGGGGACCGCGAGCACGCCAAGCTGGCCCTGCTCGGGGCGGTCTACGGCCAGACGTCCGGGGACGGGCTGAAGAACCTGGCCGCCCTGCGCCGCCGCTTCCCCCTCGCCGTCGCGTACGTCGACGACGCGGCACGGGCGGGCGAGGAGGGGCGCGTGGTGCGGACCTGGCTCGGCCGGACGAGCCCGCCGGTGGCGGGGGCGGGCCAGGACGAGGAGGCGGGACTGCCCCAGGAGGACGGGGGGCCGGCGCCGGACGGCGGACCGGCTCGGGCGCGGGGCCGCTTCACCCGCAACTTCGTGGTGCAGGGCAGCGCCGCCGACTGGGCCCTGCTGCTCCTGGCCGCGCTGCGCCGGTCGCTCCACGCGCAGGGGCTGCGGGCGGAGCTGGTGTTCTTCCAGCACGACGAGGTGATCGTGCACTGCCCGGCCGAGGAGACCGCCGCCGTCGGCGAGGCGATCCGCGCGGCCGGCGAGCTGGCGGGGCGCACCGCCTTCGGCCCGACGCCGGTACGGTTCCCGTTCACGACGGCGGTGGTGGAGCGGTACGCGGACGCCAAGTGAGCCGGGCCCGCCCGCTGCCCGGCGGCAGCGTCAGCGGCGTACGCGACGGGCGGCGGCACCGTCAGCGGCGCACGCGACGGGCGGTGGCACTCTCAGCGGCGTACGCGACGGGCGGCGGCACCGTCAGCGGCGTACGGCGGGGGCGACGGCGCCCGGCGCCCGGCGCCCGGCGCCGGGAGCGGCGCACGCGGGGGGCGCGGGCGGCGGCGTACGGCGGGGGCGCCGCAGGCGGCACGCGGAAGCGCCCCGTCCACGCGCCGGAGCGTGAACGGGGCGCGGGCGGTGGTGCGCCCTCGCTGGTCCGCGTCTACCCGCGTTCCCACAACGCGGGGACGTTCGGCGGCTCCCAGCCCGGCACGGCCTGGTGCGCCTGCAGACAGCGATAGGCCACCCCGCCGTACGTCACGCGGTCGCCCGCGCGGTAGGAGGTGCCGGCCTTCCAGGTGGAGCCCGGCGGATCGGTGGGCGGATCGGTGGGCGGATCGGTGGGCGGGTCGGTCGGCTTGGGCGTCTGGGCGACGTCCAGGACGAAGTCGAAGGTGCCCTGGCGCCCGTTCCCGACGTTGCGGACGTTCATCAGCAGCTCGGGGTCGAACAGCGCGTCGGTGTTGTTGCGCGGCTCGCCGGGGAAGTAGAGCTGCGTGGTGAGGATGCGGCCGCCGGGGGCCTGGGCCTTCACGTGGATGTGCCGCGTGCGGCCCGGATAGAGGCCCGGCACGATGGTGGTGAGGCTGAAGGACCCGTCCGCTCCGGTGAACTGGTGCCCCCGGAAGGCGTACTGGGCCATGTCGTACGCCCCGTTGTTGTCCGCCTGCCAGAAGTCCAGCAGCGCCCCGGAGATGGGCCGGCAGGCCCGGCCGAAGACGTAGCCGCTGACGGTGAGCGGCACGCCCGGCGTGCTCGACGTCACCAGGCTGGTGCGGCGCGGGGAGTTGGGCTTGAAGTACGGGCCCTCCATCTGCGGCGGCGTCGTGTCGTCGCCGTCGTCGCATTCCGGGGTGGGGGCCAGCAGCGTCTCCCCGGAGGATGCGGCGTCCCGAGCGAGCGCGACGCCTCCTCCGGCGAGCAGGGGGGCCGCGCTCGCGACGAAGGCGGCCTTCAGGAGTCCCTTGCGGCTGATGCCCCGGCGGTCCTCCGACAGTTCGTCGGACGCGTTCGGCTCGTTGGGGGTCGGGTTGTCCTTGGGTGGGGTCATGACAGTTTCCTCGGAGTCCTCGGTGCGGGGAGCAGGAGAGGTTCAGGAGGCCCGGTCCCGCCGGCCGCCGCGCGGGGCGGCGACGGGCGGCACCGGTCGGGCAGCGGTCAGACCTGCTGCCAGAGGGCGGGTACGGCGGCGGGGGTCCAGCCGGGCTGGGCGGTGTGCGCCTGGAGGCAGCGGTAGGTCGCGCCTCCGTACGTCACCGTGGCGCCGGCGGCGTAGTGGGTCCCGACCGTCCAGGTGCCGCCCGGCGGGTCGGTCGGCGGGTCGGTGGGCGGGTCGGTGGGCGGGTCGGTCGGCGTTCCGCCGCTGGTGACGAGCGTCAGCCCGTACGCCTGGAGGGCCGGCAGGACCGGCTGGAAGTACGTCGTACCGCCGGAGGAGCAGTTGCCCGAGCCGCCGGAGGTGACGCCCTGCGCCTGGTTGCCCGAGATGTACGAGCCGCCGGAGTCGCCCGGCTCGGCGCAGACGGTGGTGCGGGTCACGCCGGAGATGGTGCCCTCCGGGTAGGTGACGCTGGTGTTGTGCTGCTGGATGGTGCCGCAGTGCCAGCCGGTGGTGGAGCCGGAGCGGCAGACCGAGGCGCCGACGACCGAGGGGGTGGAGCCGGCGACGGTGACGTCGCCCCGGCCGTAGCCGTTCACCAGCGGGCGCGGCGTCCAGTTGGCGTTGGTGGCGACCCAGGCGTAGTCGCGGCCCGGGAAGGTCGAGCCCTGGAAGCTGCCCTGCGCCTGCTGGTTGACGCCGGTGGTGGTGGTGCCGACCCGGCCGCAGTGGCCCGCGGTCACGAAGCCGTTCTGGGTGCCGCCGCGGGTCACCGGGAAGCCGATGGAACAGCGGCCGGAGCCGTTCATGTAGTACGCGTCGCCGCCGCGCAGGTCCGCGAAGGTGCGGGGCTTCTCGGCGGACCGGGCGACGGTGACCAGGTCGCCGCCGACCCCGGCCGACCTCAGGAACGCCTTGGCGGCCGAGGTGCTCGCCGCGTTCACGACGACCCGGTTGGCCTCGACGTCCACGTACCAGACGGGAACGTCCTTCGGCGCCTGGCGCAGCGCGGCCCGGTCGAGGGTCTCCTTGATCTTCTCCAACCGGTCGAGGCTGTGGCCGACGACCCGCGCCCGCGCCCCGGCCTCGGCGATCCGGGCGGTCTGGGAGGCGTCGGTGGTGGCGACGGTGAGGTCCGCGTCGGCTCCGCTGACCCGCGCGCCGGCGAAGCTGGCCCCGAGGGTCTTCTCCAACCCGGCGGCGACGGCCGCGGCGCGGTACTCGTTCGCGATCCGGCTCCGGGCCTCGTCGGCGTCCAGCCCGAGGTCGCGCTCCATGGCCGCCAGCAGTCCCGGTGAGAGGCTGTCGGCGGAGACCGGCGGGACGGTGGTGGCCGCTGGGTCGGCGGACGCCACACCGGTCAGCCCGGCGAGGGCGAGCGCACCCACGGCCACCGCGGCGGTTCCGGCGGCGAAGGCGCGTTTGCGGAGCGTGGTTCTCTCCACGTAACTCTCCTTGGTTCAGGGGGGTTTCCGGGTCCGGTGGGGGTTGGTCCAGACCGGTGAATAGCCGAAACCGTAGCGGCGTCCCGCCCGACCGCAGGAGATCCCGTTCACCCCCTCCCTCCGCGTTATGGGGCCGTTCCGCGCCCCCCGTGCGGCGGTTCGCGCGGGCCGGCCGGCCGCGCCGGAAGGCGTCTCCCTTTCGCACGGGCGTCCGGGTAGGTTCGGCCCCATGCACACAGGGCAACTTCTGGGCTCGGGACGCACCGCCGACGTGTACGCACTCGACGGCTCCTGGGTCCTTCGCCGCTACCGCGACCGCACCGACACCACGGCCGAGCTGGTGGTGATGGCGTACGTCGGAGCCTTCGGGTTCCCGGTGCCGCGCATCGGTCCCCCCGCCGAGGGGGCCCGCCCCACGGACCTGGTGCTCCAGCGGCTGTCCGGCCCGACCCTGGCCGAGGCCCTGCTGGCGGGGACGTTCGGGGCGGCCGAGGCGGGCGCGCTGCTCGGCCGCCTCCTGCGCGAGCTGCACACGATACCGCCGAGGGTGTCGGCCGATCCGGCGGACCGCGTCCTCCACCTGGACCTGCACCCGGAGAACGTGATGCTGACGGAGCGGGGCGCGGTGGTGATCGACTGGTCCACCGCCGCGGAGGGCCCGCCCGGCCTCGACCGGGCCATGTCGGCGCTGACCCTGGCCCGGACCGCGCTCGCCGCCAGGCTCCCGGCCGAGGCGGAGACCCGGACGCTGCTGGGCGCGCTGCTCGCCGAACTGGCCGACGAGGGCGGCGCGTCGGCCGCCGACCTGGCCCTCGCCCGCACCCGCCAACAGGCCGACCCCTACCTGACCCAGCACGAACGGGCCTGCCTGGAACAGGCGGTGGACCTGGTGCTCGGCTGCGCCGTGTAGGCGGGGCGACCCGGAGGCGGCGGGGGCAGCCCGGAGGCGGCGGGGGCGACCCGGAGGCGGGACGCCCGCCGCGCGTCGGGGCGCCGAAGGGCGACCCGCTGTTCCAGCGGTTCACCGCGGCGGACCCACCGGGACGACGGGTCGCCCGCCGCGCGTCGGAGCACGGGGCCCGTCGGCGTACGGCGGCGGGTGCGCGCCGGTGCGTGCCGGAGCACGGGCCCGTCGGGGTATGGCGGCGAGTGCGCGCCGGACCACGGGGCCCACCGGGGCACGTCGGCCGGTGCGCCCGCGTCGTACCGCCGGCTGGTGCACGCGCCCGTCGCGGCCCTGCTCGCGTGCGCCCGCCGTCGCACGCCGGAACACGGGCCCACCGGCGTACGTCGGCGGGTGCGCGCCCGCGCGTACCGCCCGCCGCCGTACGCCCGCGCCGTACTCCCGCCGACGCACGCCCACGTCGCGCACCGCCGACGTACGCCCCCCACGGGCCGGCGCTCACCGCGCCCGCCCTCTGCGTCCTCCGCACCCTCTACGCCCCTCCGCACCCTCCGCGCCCTCCAGCGTGAGCCGACCCCCGTGTGCCGAGCACGCGTTTGACAGGCGTCCTGCGAGAACTCCATGATTCCATTAATTGACTAGTGGAATCGAGGCGAGGCACGTGGCAGACACGAGCACTTCGAGCCGGGCACCGGGCAACTGGGCGCTGGAGGCCCGCGGCCTGGGCAAGCGCTACCGGCGCGGCTGGGCGCTGCGCGACTGCTCCTTCCGCATCCCCGCCGGCCGCATCTGCGGTCTGGTCGGCCCGAACGGAGCGGGCAAGAGCACCCTCCTCGGGCTGGCGACCCGGCAGGTGCAGCCGACGGCGGGCTCCCTGCGGGTCTTCGGCGTACCGGTCGACGACCCCGCCGTCATGCCCCGCTTCGCCTTCCTGGGCCAGGAGAAACCGCTGTTCAAGCGGTTCACCGTGGCCGACACCCTGCGGATGGGCGCCGAGCTGAACCCCGGCTGGGACGCGGCGGCGGCCGAGCGGATCGTCCGCTCGGGCAACATCCCGGCACACGCGAGGATCGGGACGCTCTCCGGCGGCCAGCGCACCCGCGTGGCCTTCGCACTCGCCTTCGGCAAGCGGCCCGACCTCCTGCTGCTGGACGAGCCGATGGCGGACCTCGACCCCCTGGCCCGCGACGAGATGGGCACCCTGCTGATGGCGGAGGCCGTCGAGCGCGGCACCACGGTGGTGATGTCCTCGCACATGCTGACCGAGCTGGAGGACATGTGCGACTACCTGCTCGTCATCGCGGAAGGCCGGGTCCGGATGGCCGGTGACGCCGACGCGCTGGTCCCGGCCCACTCCCTGGTGACCGGGGTGACGCACGACGGCTCCCTGCCGTCCGAGCTGGCGCACCACACGGTCGTCGAATCACGCCTGCACGGGCGGCAGTTCCAGGCGATGGTCCGGCCGAGGGGCCCGCTCCCGGCCGACTGGGAGATCGCCGAACCCTCCCTGGAGGAAGTCCTCCTCGCCCATCTCCGCTCACCGGACGCCCCCTCGCTCTACACCCAGGGCGCCCGCGTCGAAGCCGAAGGGAACCAGGCCGCATGAGCACCACCCCGACCCAGGACGACACCGGACTCCGCCCCCGGACCCGCCTGCTGCGCGGACTCCCCTGGCTCGTGGCGCGCCAGCACCGCACCGCGCTGATCTGCGTCCTCGCCCTCACCCTGATCGTCTCGCTCTGGATCCTGTACGAGCGCGCCGAGCTGATCCACCTGCTCGACGCGACCGACCGGGCACGGCAGGACGGCATCAGCCCGCTCCAGGGCGACCGCGGCTACAAGTACATCACCGCCGTCCTCGCCGGACTGCCGCTGATCCTCGCCGTCTTCGTCGGAGCCCCGCTGATCGCGGGCGACCAGGAGAACGGCACAGCCCAACTGGTCACCACCCAGTCCGTGACCCGCCGCCGCTGGCTGGTCGCCAAGCTGGCCCTGGCCCACGGCCTCGCGCTCCTGACCGGGCTGGTGCTCTCGTCCCTGTTCACCTGGTGGTGGGAGCCGAACCGCTCGCACTTCCCCAGCCAGTGGATCGACAGCACGATCTTCGACAACACGGGCCCGGTCCTGCCGGCGTTCCTCCTCTTCCTTACCGCCGCGGGCATCACCATCGGCGGGCTGCTGCGCCGCGTGCTCCCCGCGATGATGGTCACCTTCCTCTTCACGGTCGCGACCCAGGTCGTCTGGAGCGAGCTGCGCACGCTGCTGGCCCCCTCGCGCATGTTCACGTACCCGCTGAACAGCGAACTCCCGGCCCGCTTCGCCGAGTCGTACGAAGTGGACCGCTGGGTCGGGAGCGCCGACGGGGACCTCTACGGCTGGGGCGTCTGCGCCGAGGCGACCGAGGAGGCGCAGAACGCGTGCATCGAGGAGCGCGGCATCGTCGACAACGTCATCGAGTACCTCGACTACGACCAGATGGCGGCGATGCAGTGGACCGCGGCAGGCATCCTGCTGACCGGAACGGCCCTGCTCACCGCCCTCACCCTGTGGCGCGTCGCGCGCCGCCCGCTGTAGGAGCGGTGCACGGGCGTTACGTAAAGTGTCGGAATTCGAGCGGAAGGTGAAGCCCGTGGTCGTGTTCCGCATCGACCGGCGCAGTGGAGTGGCGACGTATCTGCAGATCGTCCGCCAAGTGGAGCAGGCGCTGCGGATGGGGGCGTTGGAGGTGGGAGACCGGCTGCCCACCGCCGCCCAGGTCGCCGCGACCACCAAGGTCAACCCGAACACGACCCTCAAGGCGTACCGGGAGCTGGAGCGCGAAGGACTCGCCGAGGTACGCCAGGGAGCCGGCACCTTCATCACCCGCACCCTGGCCCGGCCCCAGTCCGCCCCCGACTCCCCCCTCCGCGCCGCCCTCGCGGACTGGCTGACCCAGGCCCGTACCGAGGGTCTCACCGGCCAGGACGCCACCGCCCTGTTCCGCTCCGCCTTCGCCGAGGTCTACCCGGAGGACGCCCCGGACTGATCGGCGGGAGCGGCGGGCGGCGTACCAGCAGGGCCCGCCAGGTGCGCTCGCGGCAGGAGCACCGCTTCTCGGGGCGACCGGTGCGGTCGACTTCTCCGTAACGCGACCGGACTCCCGGAGCATCTGAGGGCTGGAGCGCAGAAGCGGCAGCGGAAAGGCTGTACATGACCAAATCGTCCGAAGAAGCGGCGGACATGGAGGCGTTCCTGCGTGCCGCCAGCCCCCGCCTACGTACGCACCATCCTGATGCGGAAGCACCTCTCACACGCCCGGTAGCGAAGGACGCACGAGAGGTCGGTCGGGGAGCTGCCGGAACAGGTCGCCGCGCTGCCCGACCCGGCCCTGCGGGTGGCGCTCGCGCAGGCACTCGCGCAGCTCGCGCCGAAGGACTGCGCGGTGATCGTCCTGCGGTACTGGGAGGACCGAAGCGTCGACCAGGCCGCGTCGGACCTGGGCATGAGATCCGGTTCCGTGCGCATCCGGAGCAGGCCGGGGACCTGACGGTCCGGACCGTGGACCTGCTCCGCAAGGACGGTCTGCGCATCGCGCTGACCGCCCCGAACAGCACCGCCGCCAAGAGTGGCCTCGCCTCGGCCGCCGCCCCGCCGCTGACCCTCGGTCAACTGACCGACATCGCCACGAGCGAGCGCTGGCAGGCGTACGTGGACGCCGACCAGGGCTGACGCACCGCGTACGGAAGACGCCCCGAGGCTCCAGCGCGGAGCGCCGCCGGCGCATTCGGGACCCGCGTCATGTCGGCCGCCGAGATCCGGTTGCGGACGTGGAGGCCGACGTCGTCGTTCGCGATGAGTACTGATGTCGGACTGGGGCTCCGAATCTCGCGAAGGCCGAACGCCCCCGCAGCATCGGAAACCTACCGGCCCCCGTGGTGACGGGCGCCTGCACGCCCAGTCCCACGACGGGACGGCCCGCGCCCACGCCCCCACGAATCCGTCGCGTGACGCCGCCCGCCGGCACGCCCGCGCACCGGCGGAGATCGGTGCCCCGAGTGGGGTGCCGCGCCACCGCGAGTGGACCTCGAAAAGCACAAAGGCCCAGGTCAGAGGCGTTCTGTCCTGGGCCTTCACTGAGCCGCCTTCGGGATTCGAACCCGAGACCTACGCATTACGAGTGCGTTGCTCTGGCCAACTGAGCTAAGGCGGCGCGCCCTGTCGCACCATGGTGCGGTCAGCGGCGAAGCCAAGTCTACACAGGTTCGGGGGGTGCTCCGCACGGGGCGGGGCTGGTGGCGTTTGGCCTGGTCAGGTGCATTTCTTTCCGTCGGTGGGCGGTGTGCCCTCCAGGAGGTAGGTGTTGATCGCCGTGTCGATGCAGTCGCTGCCCCGGCCGTACGCGGTGTGGCCGTCGCCGTCGTAGGTGAGCAGGGTGCCGGAGGAGAGCTGTTCGGCGAGGGAGCGGGACCAGGTGTAGGGGGTGGCGGGGTCGCGGGTGGTGCCGACGACGACGATCGGGGCGGCGCCCTCCGCCTCGGTGCGGTGCGGGGCGCCGGTGGGTTCGGTCGGCCAGTGGGCGCAGTTCAGGGAGGCCCAGGCGAAGTTGCGGCCGAAGACCGGGGAGGCCTTCTCGAAGGCGGGGAGAGCCTTCTGCACGGCGTCCGGGCCGTCGAAGGCGGGCGGCAGGTCGAGGCAGTTCACGGCGGCGTTGGCGAACATCAGATTCGCGTAGGTGCCGTTCGGCTCGCGCTCGTAGTAGCTGTCGGCCAGCGACAGGAGGCCCGAGCCGTCGCTGTGCTGCGCGCCCGCCAGCGCCTCGCGCAACTGCGGCCAGGCCGCCTCGTCGTACATGGCGGCGATCACCCCGGTGGTCGCCAGGGACTCGCCCAGCTCGCGGTCGTCGCCGGTCGGGATCGGCTTGGCGTCCAGGTCCGCGAAGAGCCGCTTCAGCGCGGCGGCGGCGTCGGCGGTGGACGAGGTGCCCAGCGGGCAGTCCGGCTGCTCGACGCAGTCGGCGGCGAAGGACTGGAAGGCCCGGTCGAAGCCCGCCGTCTGGTCGCGGTTCATGTCGACGGCCGTGAGCGAGGGGTCCATCGCCCCGTCCAGGACGAGCCGGCCGACCCGGTCGGGGAAGAGGTCCGCGTACGTGGCGCCCAGGAACGTCCCGTACGAGGCGCCGACGTAGTGCAGCTTCTCGTCGCCGAGCACGGCCCGCAGCATGTCCATGTCGCGGGCCGTGTCGGCGGTGGAGACGTGCGGCAGGATCTCGCCCGAGCGCTTCTCGCACCCTCGCGCGAACTTTTCGAAGGCCCTGCCGAGCTTCTGGACCTCGCCGGCGTCGTCGGGCGTCTGGTCGACCTGGGTGTAGGCGTCCATCTCCTTGCCGGTGAGGCATTCGACGGGCTCGCTGCGGGCGACGCCGCGCGGGTCGATGGCCACCATGTCGTAGCGGGCGCGGATCGGGGCCGGGTAGCCGAGGGCCGCGTACCCCTGGAGATAGCCGACCGCGGAGCCGCCGGGGCCGCCCGGATTCACCAGGAGCGAGCCGATCCTCTTGCCCGGCCCGGTGGCCTTCTTGCGGGAGACCGCCAGCTCGACGTCGCCGCCGTCCGGCTCGTCGTAGTCGCGCGGCGCCCTCATCGTCGCGCACGCGAACCCCTCCACCCCGCAGTCGCGCCAGCTCAGCTTCTGCGCGTAGTACGACGACAGCCGCTCGGGGGCCGCGGCGCCGGTGGCCGCGGGGCTCGGCGAGGAGCCGCCGGCGCTGCATCCCGAGACGAGGAGGCCGACGGTGCCGATCCCGAGGGCGAGGGTACGGAGGAGGCGGCTGGTGTCCATCCTGGGAGCCTATCCGCCGGGTCACGAGTCGCCCGATTCCCTGCTCATTCGGGTGAACAGGGCACGCTGGGGCGACCGCGCGGCCCCTCAGCCCGCTCGCAGCGCCATCGTCATCGCCTCGACGGCGAGCAGTGGCGCCACGTTGCGGTCCATGGCCTCCCGGCAGGCGGACACCGCCTCGATCCGGCGCAGCGTCTGCGCGGGCGTCGAGGACTCCGCTATCCGCTCCAGGGAGTCGTACACGTCGACGTTGGCGATGGCGATCCTCGAACCGAACTGCAGCGCCAGCACATCGCGGTAGAACCCGGTCAGCTCGGTCAGCGCCAGGTCGAGGCTGTCGCGCTGCGTACGCGTCTTGCGGCGCTTCTGCTTGTCCTCCAACTCCTTCATCGCCCCCGCCGTGCCACGCGGCATCCGCCCCCCGGCGACACCGCCGAGCGCCGCCTTCAGGTCCTCGGTCTCCTTGCCGTCGACCTCCTCGGCCATCTGCTTGGCGTCGTCGGTGGCCGTGTCGATCAGCTCCTGGGCGGCCTTGAGGCAGCCGCCGACGTCGGCGATGCGCAGCGGCACCTTGAGCACCGCCGCCCGCCGCGCACGGGCCCGCTCGTCCGTGGCCAGGCGGCGGGCCCGGCCGATGTGCCCCTGGGTGGCGCGCGCCGCCGCGTGCGCCCGCTCGGGGTCGACGCCGTCGCGGCGGATCAGGACGTCGGCCACCGCGTCCACCGGCGGGGTGCTCAGGGTCAGGTGGCGGCAGCGGGAGCGGATGGTGGGCAGGACGTCTTCGAGCGAGGGGGCGCACAGCATCCAGACCGTGCGCGGGGCGGGCTCCTCGACGGCCTTCAGCAGGACGTTGCCCGCGCCCTCGGTGAGGCGGTCGGCGTCCTCCATGATGATGACCTGCCACCGGCCGACCGCAGGAGAGAGCTGGGCGCGCCGGACCAGGTCCCGCGTCTCCTTGACGCCGATGGAGAGCAGCTCCGTGCGGATCACCTGGACGTCGGCGTGCGTGCCGATGAGGCTGGTGTGGCAGCCGTCGCAGAAGCCGCAGCCGGGGGCGCCGCCCAGCGCCCGGTCGGGGCTCGTGCACTGGAGCGCGGCGGCGAAGGCCCGCGCCGCCGTGGACCGGCCGGAGCCCGGCGGTCCGGTGAAGAGCCAGGCGTGGGTCATCTTCGAGCCCTGCTCCAGGTGCTCGCCCTCGGACACGGCGGTGACCAGCGCATCGGCGTCCTCGGCGGCGGCGGCGAGCTGTTCTCGCACGCGGTCCTGGCCGACCAGGTCGTCCCATACGGTCATGGGTCACCGCCCTTCCGGTGGTGTCGTGCCGTGCTGCGGAGGCGCGGTCCGCACGGTGCGCTGTTCCGTCGTCGTCACCCATTGTGGAGGACGCCACTGACAGTCCGGCCCGCCCGCCCCCGGAGGGCGGGCGGGCCGACGCGCCATGGGCCGCGGAGCCCGTGTCAGCCGCGCGATCGGGGCCCGCGTCCCTCGCGGCCCTCGTCGTCGTGGCCGCCGAGCAGTTCGTCCGCCAGGGTCGGCAGGTCGTCCAGCGGGGTCTCCTCGGCCCAGTCCGGACGGGGGCGCCGGCGGGGGCTGTCATCGCGCGCGCCGTCACGGGCCGGGTCGCCCGCCCCCGCGCCCTGCGGGCCGTCGCCGAACTGCGGCAGCTCGCGGGTGCGCTCGCTCTCGCTCTCGGCCGGCGGGGCCGTCGGGCCCTCCTCACGGAAGAAGCCCTGGGGGACCCGGTCGGAGGGCCGCTCGTCCGGGACCGGCGGGAGCACGGCCGTCTCGTCCGCGTCCCGGTCGGCGACGCGGGGCAGCATGGCCGTCTCCTCCTCACCCGAAGGGGGGAGGCGGTCGGACGCCGCGCGGTCCTGCGGGCGCGCGGTCGGGACGGGCTGCGTGACCTCGTTGGGGTTCACGATCGGCGTGGCCACCGTGATCTCGTTGTCCGGGACGGACGGCCGGGAGGCCCCGGAAGCCCCGGCGGACCCGGAGGCCCCCGGAGTCCGGTGCGACCCCGCGCCCTCCGACGAGCCCTCCGCACGCGAGGACGCGTCCGGGTCCGACGTGCGCGCGGCCTCCGACGTACGCGCGGCCCATGCCGCTTCCGCCCGCTCGGCCTCGGCCCGTGCCGCCTCGGTCCGGGCGGCCGCCTCGGCCTCGGC
This sequence comes from Streptomyces sp. NPDC041970, assembly GCF_055588985.1. NCBI lineage: Bacteria > Bacillati > Actinomycetota > Actinomycetes > Kitasatosporales > Streptomycetaceae > Streptomyces > Streptomyces sp. NPDC041970. The sequence continues at coordinate 2,742 of NZ_JBVJCD010000030.1, read as the reverse complement.
CCGGCGGCGGGCCTCCTCGGCGCGCATCAGGGCCTCCTCGGCCCTGCGCTGCTTCTCCAGGCGGAGCGCCTCGGCCTCCTTGCGGAGCCGGGCCTCCTCCTCGGCCTGCTTGCGGAGCCGTTCCTGCTCGGCCTGGCGGGCCCGCTCCTCGGCCTCCAACCGGAGCCGGTCCTCCTCGGCGCGGCGGCGGGCCTCCTCGGCGCGCTGCCTGGCCTCCTCCGCCTGGCGTTCGGCCTCGCGCCGCCGGGCCTCCTCCAGCTCGCGCTGCTTGCGCTCCTCCTCCTCGGCGCGCAGCCGGGCGAGCTGCTCCTGGCGCTCCTTCTCCAGGCGCTCCTCCTCGGCCTTGCGGGCGGCTTCCTCCTCCGCCTTGCGCCGGGCCTCCTCCTCGGCCTTGCGCCGGGCCTCCTCGATGGCCCGGACCTCGGCCTCGGAGAGCGGAAGAAGCCGGTCGAGCCGGTGGCGTACGACCGTGGTGATCGCTTCGGGCTCCTGGCCGGCGTCCACCACCAGGTAGCGGGTGGGGTCGGCCGCGGCGAGGGTCAGGAAGCCGGACCGCACCCGCTCGTGGAACTCGGCGGGCTCCGACTCCAGCCGGTCCGGCGCCTCGGTGAACCGCTCCCGCGCGGTCTGCGGGTCCACGTCCAGCAGCACCGTCAGATGCGGTACGAGGCCGCTCGTCGCCCACCGCGAGATCCGCGCGATCTCGGTGGGGGCCAGGTCCCGGCCCGCGCCCTGGTAGGCGACGGACGAGTCGATGTAGCGGTCGGAGATGACGATCGCGCCGCGCTCCAGCGCCGGGCGGACGACGGAGTCGACGTGCTCGGCGCGGTCGGCGGCGTACAGCAGGGCCTCGGCCCGGTTGGAGAGGCCGGCGGACGACACGTCGAGCAGGATGGAGCGCAGCCGCTTGCCGACGGGGGTGGCGCCGGGCTCGCGGGTCACGACGACCTCGTGCCCCTTGGCGCGGATCCAATCGGCGAGCGCTTCGACCTGGGTGGACTTGCCCGCTCCGTCGCCGCCCTCCAGGACGAGGAAGAAGCCGGTCGCGGCGGGCGCGACCGCGGGGTCGCCGCCGCGCAGCGCCTCGCGCAGGTCCCGGCGCAGCGGCACGCCCGAGCGGTCGTCCGTCTTGGCGAGGACGAGGGCGGCGACGGGCAGCAGCAGCGCGCCCAGCAGCATCAGGGTGTACGCGGCCCCGCCGTGGGCGAGGACGAGGTCGCCGGCGACCAGGCGGTGCCGCCCGACGGCGGCCGCCAGCAGCGGGCCGGCGACGGCGCCGAGCGCGACGGACACCCGGACGACGGCCTGGAGGTGTTCGGTGGTGCGGGCCTGCCGGGGCGCCTCGGTCTCCTGGTCGATGAGGGTGTGCCCGATGTGCGCGGCGACCCCGGCGGCGTACCCGGCGAGCAGCGCGATGGCGAGCCCGGTCGCCGTGTCCGGCACGAGGCCGAGCGCGAGGAGCGCGAGGCCGGTGACGGCGGTGGCGAGGGCGAGCAGCCGGCGGCGCGACAGGGCGGGGAGCACGCGGCGGGCGGTGCGTATGCCGAGGGCGGTGCCGCCGGTCAGCCCGAGGATCAGCAGCGCGAACGTGGCGGGTCCGCCGGCCAGGTCGTGGGCGTGCAGCACGGCGACCGCGGCGGCCGCCGCGATGACCGCGGCGACGGCCGCGCAGGCGGCGACGACCGCGGGGATCGCGCCGGTGCGGCCCCTGTCGGGGCGGTCGCCGGTGGCGGGGCGGCGCAGGCCCTCCAGCGGGGAGCGCGGCCGGGGCGTGCGGGTGTCGGGGAGGTGCAGGAAGTACAGGGTGGAGATGGAGGCGGCGAAGAGACCGGCCGCGACGTACGAACCGAGGGCCGCCTGGTGGAAGGAGAACCAGTCCAGGCCGGAGCCGAGGAGGTTGCCGACCAGCGTGGCGACCAGCAGGACCACGGCGGCGGCGGGTACGGCGAGGAAGTTCGTACGGAGCGACAGCCGGCGCAGGGCGTCGAGGTGGTCGGGGAGCGGGCGCACGGCGGCGCCCTCCAGGGGCGGCGCGGGCAGCAGCGCCGGGGCCGCGCTCTCCTTGGCCACCGTCCACAGGCGTTCGGCGGCGCCGGCCACGAAGACGGTGATGAGGATCATCAGGAGCGCCTGGTCGGGCGTCCAGTCGATCCACAGCGGGGCGACGACCAGCAGCGCCAGCCGCAGGCCGTCCACCCCGATCATCAGCCATCGCCGGTCCAGCTTCCCGCCGGGCGCCGTGAGCGAAGTCAACGGCCCCAGGAGTACGGCTCCGAAGAGCAGGGTGGAAAGGATTCGGGCGCCGAACACGGCGGCGACGGCGAAGGCCGCCCCGCGGTATCCGGTTCCGAATGAGCCCTCCAGGACCGCCGCTTGCAGCGACAGCAGGACCAGCACGAGAAGGGCGAGTGCATCGCCGATACCGCCGACGAGCTGGGCGCTCCACAACCGCTTCAGCGGGGGAACACGCAACAGGGCTCGTACGGCGCGCTCGCGTGAGTCTGCGGCAAGTGTGTCGGAGGTGGGGCTCACGACCGTTGGCTGCTCGGCTCGCGTCATCCGCCCAGCCTATCGGCAGCGGCGCGGTGCACGTCGGCGCGTCCGAACATATGGACGCAGATCGCTTCCGGCCATCCCCGCGCACGCCCCGGACGCGGGGGGGGGGGGGGGGGGGGGGGGGGGGGGGGGGGGGGGGGGGGGGGGGGGGGGGGGGGGGGGGGGGGGGGGGGGGGGGGGGGGGGG